>JADZDV010000213.1 GCA_020850915.1 Chloroflexota bacterium
CCGTCAAGCGGTCCGAGCGCTGGCTGGCCAATCCCGATGAGGTGAACCACCGACTGGAGAGCCGTGTGCGGGAGATCCGCACGCACGGTTCGGAGGGAGGGGGCCGCAAGGCTCCCTACCCTATCGGCCCGTATGATGTCTGGCTCCGGGAGAGTGGTCTGCCACTCCGTGATCCTTCGCTGGCGCTCAGGCATTGGAGTTTGGACAAATGGGATGAGGGGTGTCGGCGTCAGGCCACCCGTTTTGGCTTTTTTTGAGCGCGGGGGGTGGCGCCGCACGACCGGGTAGCGGGTCCGGGGGCCGGGACAGTCGCCCGGTCGCCGGCCCGGCGCTTTTCCTCGCGGCCGGACCGGGCGGACCGGTGTTCCCAGCCGCGATAATTCGGGCGCGAGGGCGCGGCGCACCCGCCCGGGCGTCAGGCGCTCGGGTGGCAGGGGCCGCTCCCAGGGCAAGCGCTGGTCGGCTACCAGGTCGCGCCCCAGCCAGAGCTCCCAGAGCGCCAGGAGCAGCAGCCAGCTCCAGCGGTCGGCAGCCTCCGGGTCGCACGGGCGGACGCTGGTCCAGCCAGGATCCTGCTTCAGGAACCGGAAGCCGTGCACGGCCGTGAAGCGGGCGCTGTACCAGCGCCACAACTCCAGCAGGTCCTCGGGGAGCTCCCCGCCAATCCAGGCCAGCCACAGCGGCTGGGGCGGCTTGGCGTGCCGGGGCAGGCGCTCCACCTGCACCCGCACCACGGTGCAGGGCGCCTCGTGCGTCCCCTGGACGTGCTGGTCGGGCCAGACGTCCACCTGGACCCAGCCGTGGACCGGGTCCTCCTGGGGGGCGCTCCGGGCTGGCGCGGGGTGGGTCCTGGAATCCCAGAGCTTGAATTCATGCCCGTGCTTGGGCCGCGGCCCTCGCCCACCGTACGGCCCGGGCGGGCCGAAGACTTTGCGCCGGGTGCGCAGCCGCGCCAGCACGTCCAGCGGCAACTCGGCCCGGACGAACGTCACCGGGTCGTAGCCGCTGTCGTACAGCGCCACCGGGCGCGCCGCCCCGGGCGGCCGGGCAGCCGCGGCCCCGCGGAGTTGCCGCACCGCCACCTCGGTCGGCGTCCCGGCGCCGGGGGCCCGGCGGGCCTGGTCCAGCGGCAGCACCCAACTGCTGCCGACCAGCGGCACCGCGAAGAGCCACTCGTACTCCCAACCGACGATCAGGCTGTCCCGCGGAACCCCGGGGCTGGCGAAGTGGCCGTAGGTCCGCTCCGGGCTGGTCTTGGCCGCTGGTCGGGGCCAGGCGGTGCCGTCGCCCGCCCAGAGCGGGCGGCCGGGCGCCGGGGGCTCGGGCACCACCTGGTGGAGCAGCCTCCGACAGGCGGCCGGGGAGAGCTGGCCGTCGGCCAGCGCGTCGCAGGCGCTCGGCCAGCGACGACGAAAGACGGGCGTCAGGCTCAACCGCACCAGGGTGCTCCGCACCGGGGCGACCAGCACCGCCTCCAGCAGCTCGAACAGCGCGTCGCGCCGGTGGCCCGGACTCTGGTACAGCTCCTGCCGAAAGGTCTGCAGCGTGTGGTGGGCGGAGATGGTGTCCACACCCCGCCTGCCGCACGCTCCGCGCCACGCCCCCCTTCCCGCCGCTCCCAGCCCCGCCCAACCCCGGCTTGTCCACACTCAAGTCAGGAGGACAGGAGGGGCGCTTTCCATGACATACTGGTCGTCTCAGGTCATTCCCGATATCCGGCGGGCGCACCCGCCTGCCGACGCTCAGGAGGACAGGAGGGGGGCGCTGAGGATGACAGGAGGGGCGCTCAGAGTTTGTGAAACGATTGCCAGGCGGTGGGCTGGTGCACAGCCTCTTGTGGTGACGCGGCGCCCGTGGCCACACGACGTTGCGCGTGCTCGGGGTGTGTTCGCCAAGTGATCACAGCCTCTCAGGAGGACAGAGGGGCGGGCGGGATGACAGGTGTGTACACCATTACTCTCCTCGCTTGATCCCTAGCAGGCGCGCCGCGGTGCCGCCTACTACGTTGGCGTGGTCCTCCGGGCTCAGGTCCAGGCCGGCGACGGTGTCCAGGGGGTGGATGTCCGCCATGTCAGCCGGGTAGTCGGTGCCGAGGATGAGCTGGTCGGGGCCGACCAGAGAGAGGAGGTACTGGAGGGCCGGGACGCCGTGGCTGATCGTGTCGAAGTAGAGCTTCTTGAAGTAGTAGCTTGGCGGGTTGGAGATGTGCTCGCGACCGTCCGTGCGCACGTTGTAGGCGTGGTCGAAGCGACCGATCTGGTAGGGCACGAGGCCGCCGGCATGGCAGAAGCAGATTTTCAAGTTTGGCCAGCGCTCCAGGTGGCCGCCAAAGATGAGGTTGCCCATCGACAGCGACGAGTCGAGCGGGTTGCCGATCAGGTTCGAGAGGTGGTAGCTGCCCATGCGCTTCGTCGCTTTCGCCAGTGAGTCGGAGACCGGGTGGGCGAAGACGAAGATGCCCAGGCCGGCGACGGCCTCCCAGAACGGCAGGAAGCGGTCCTCGCCGAGGTCGGCGCCCTCGACGTTCGTCATAATCTCGACGCCGGTGTAGCCCAGTTCGTCCCGAAGCCGGCGCAGCTCGCGAACGGCTGCCTCAGGATGCTGGAGCGGCACAATGCCGAGCGGATGGAAGCGTGTCGGATGGGAGGCGGCCATCTCGGCGATCGCCTCGTTCACCAGGTGGCAGAGCCGATTCGCCTGCTCGAGGGGGAGGTGGTACGCCTGGAGCTGGGGCGTCAGGGAGATTGCCTGGATCTCCACGCCCATCGCGTCCATATCGCGGATGCGCAGGTCGAGGTCCCAGCGCTCCGGCGGCAGCTCCCAGCTTCCGTGATCTCGCAGTCGTACGGTGACGCCGTTGGCGCGATCGGCGGCGCTGAAGCCGTCGAACTGCTCGCGCTTGAAGGCGTCGATCAGGGCGGGCGGGATGATGTGGTTGTGAATGTCGACAATCATCGTTTCTCCGATACGCCAGTCTCACCAGGCCGAGCCTCAGGGTAGCCGAAGCGGGCTCCCGCGGTCGCCGTGCTTCTCCACGGACGTGCTGGCGCCATCCCGCTGCCGCCGGCTCGCGGACCTGTGGTAGGCTGTGGTGCTTCATATCGCGTCGCGCTGGTTGAGGCCGTCGCGCCGCGGCTCTTGCCAGATGACCGTCGCCTCGCGCCCCTACAACTCGTCGAAAGCGCCGGCGCGCCAGCCTTCGGCGTGGGCGCCCTGGCCACGCCGCGCTCTCTCCCTGACCCCCATCGTGCTGGCTGGCCTGGCGCTGGCCTGGCCGCGCCTGGCGCTCCTCTGCGCGGTGCTCTCGATCGTCCTCGCGGTGGTTGCGCTCGTCCGCCGAGCCTGGCAACCCACGCCCGTCGACGCCGGGCTGTGGCTGCTGGCGCTCGGATCGCTGGTTGGCTACGTGGTCGCGGTTGATCCGGGCGCGCGCGATCTGCGCCTGAGCGGCGTGCTCGCAAGCCTGGCGGTGTTCACGCTCGCCGTGCGCTGCAGCAGCGCCCCCCGAGCAACGCGGTTCGGCGGGCGCCTGTTTGTGGTCGCGGTCCTGGTGGGGCTGGTCATCACGCTGGGGCTGCTCCAGGGGCAGCTCCCGGACAACACGATCACCCGACGTCTGAGCCTGCCGCTGAGCCTCTTCCGAGCATTCCCGCCGGTCCAGGGCGATATCTTCGACGTCAACAGTCGCTTCCCAGTCCACCAGTACGGCGTGGCGTTCCTGCTCCTGCTAGCCGTGCCGTTCGGGGTGGCAGGCGTGGTGTTTGGACCGAGCCTGCTCAGACGGGTGCTCGCCGGCGTCGCGGTGGTCGTGGCGATGGCGCTGCTGGCGGCGACGGAGGCGCGCGGGGCGCTGCTGGCCGCGGCGGTGGCGGCCGCGGCCCTGGCGAGCTTCCGCGGCCGCTGGTTCTGGGCGCTGGTGCCGGTTGGGTTGGCGCTGGTCGTTGGACTCATGACGGCGGGAATCATCAACCGTTCGATCGAAGCGTCCTGGCTGCAGGCGCGCCTGTCGATCTGGAGCCGGACGCTCTCCATGCTCGGCGACTTCCCGCTGAGCGGGGCGGGGCTGGGGATGCGCACCTTTGCTCGCGTCTTCGCGTACACGTTCGGGCTGCCAGACCCGTACCAGGTCGTCCACAGCCACAACATCTTGCTCCAGGCGTACGCCGAGCAGGGCCTGCTCGGCCTGGTCGGCCTGCTGCTCGCGCTCGGGGCGGGGCTGGCTCTGGCGTTGCGAGGGGCGAGATCGGCGGCTCCAACGGAGCGTCCGCTGGCCGCCGCCGTCTTCGCCGCTCTGCTGGGAGCCGTGGTCTACGGGCTCACTGACCAGGTGCCGACGACCGATTTCGGCCTGGTCGCGCTTCTTGCGCTCGCCGGACTGGGCGTGGGGATCGATCGCCGGTCGGCGGCCGGGCGCGAGGTGTCGCCCGTGGTCCAGGCGCGCCTGCCACGCCTGGTAGGGCCAGCGGGCAGCGTCGCGGTCTTTCTGCTCCTGGCGCTCACGGCGCCTCGCTGGATCAGCGGCCTGGAGCTGAACGCCGCCGCGGCGCGCCTGGTCGGCGTTACCCTGGGCCAGTTGTCGGCCGACGACAAGCAACGGACCCTCGCCGAGATCGAAGGGCTGCTCCAGCAGGCGACGTGGTGGAATCGGACCAACGTCGCGGCGTTCCGGAACATGGGACTCGCACGGCTCGAGGGGCACGACGTGACGGGAGCGATGGCCGCGGTGGCGGCGGCGAAGGCGAGCGGCAACCTGAACGACTACGAGCGCTGGCAGCTCGGGCGGCTGGCCGACAAGGCGGGCTTCACACTCGAGGCGATCGCCCTCTGGCGCGACGCGGGGCGGGTGGACACCCTGCGAGCGGCGGCGGAGCAGTTCGCGGCGCGCAATGACGATAAGTCCGCCGAGGCGGCCTACGGGGCGCTGGTGGAGCTGGAGCCGGACGTGCCGGAGCACATGTCCAACCTGGCGAAGGCGGTGCTGGCGAGCGGCGGCACGCCGGAGGAGGCGCTCGGCTGGTTTGAGCGCGCGGCCACGTTGAACCCCGACGCGAGGCGGAGCCTCTCTCGACAGCTCGTGCTGGAGGGTGAGCCCTGCCGGATCAACGAGCGCGCCGGTGGCGGCCGCTTCGACTGCGCGGTATTCTGGTTCGGTCTGGCGAGCAAGGTAGATCCGAGCTTCGACAAGCCGGAAGTTGAGCTTGGCGCCGTTCACTACTATGCGGGTCGCGTCCTGGAAAACGCCGGCCAGGCGAAGGAGGCGACCGTTCGGTACCTGGAGGCCGCGTCTCACTTTCAGGCCGCCTCGACACGCGATCCTCGCAACGCCTCGACCTGGCATCAATTGGGGCAGGCGCTCGACGCGGCTGGCCGCCGCGAGGAGGCGCTGGCTGCCTTCCGCCGGGCCGTCCAGGAGCGGCCGAACGCGGCGAACCTCCACGTGAGCCTCGGCCGGGTGCTGGCCGCCCTCGGACGGAGCGCCGAGGCGCGCCAGGAGCTGGAGACGGCGCTCCGACTGGATCCAAACGTGCCAGACGCGCAAGCGGCGCTGCAGAGCCTTGCCGGTCGCTGAGACGCGCGCACCGGCTGCGCACCGAGTAGCCAGGACCGCCACGCCGGCGCGGCGGTCCTGGGCAGCGGTCCTGGCGCGGAATGTCCTGCTGCTGCTGCCAGTCCTGGCGCTCGCGCTCGCCTTCCGCCTGGTGAACCTGGACAGCTACAGCGGGCTGTTCGACGAGGGGATCCGGGTCGAACAGCTCTACCTGATGACCTGGGGCTACCGGCCGTTCCGCGACATCTTCGCGGCGCAGGGTCCGTTGCTGCTGGACAGCCTGTACCCCTTCTATCTCGTCGGCAGCGCCGTGCTCGGCCAGACGCTCGTCGCAGCGCGGGTAGCGGCCGTCTGCTACTCGCTGCTGGGCATCGTCGCTCTCGCCTGGCTGGCGCACCAGATCGCGGGGCGCTGGGCGGCCGTGTCCGCGGCGCTCGTCCTGGCGCTGAGCCCGCTCTATCTCGAGGGCTCGCGACTGGCGCTGGCCGAAGTGCCGGCGCTGGCGCCGGCGATGCTCTCGGTCGGTGCGATCACGCGCTACAGCGCGACTGGTCGACTCCGCTGGCTGATCCTGGCCGCCGCGGCGCTGACCTGGAGCATCCTGATGAAGCCGATCACCGTGGCGGCGATCCCCGCGGTGTGCATCGGCGCGCTGGGTCAGGGTTGGCCCGGCTGGCGGCAGCTCCTCGGCAGCGTGCGCCCCTCGCAGGCGCTTGCGACGCTCCGCCGCTGGTCCGGGCTGCGATGGCTGGCGAGCGTCGGGGTGCTGATGGTGCTGGTCTCGATCGCGATCGTCTTCCTGCTCGATTTCTCGGGCGTGTGGGACCAGATCTTCCGCTATCGCGAGGCGAGCCGCGCGGCGACGAGCTGGAGCGTTCGCAAGAACCTCGTCGCCATTGTGCGCGGGTTCGGCTACGAGCCGCTCACCCTGCTCCCGCTGGCCCTGCTGGGAACGGTGCTGGCTTCCGCGACGCGCTCGCGGCGCGCCCTGCCGGCGATCGTCTGGACGCTGGGCGGTGTTGCGTTGCTGCTGTTCTACAGCCCGCTCCACGGCAAGCACATCGTGGTAGCGATTCCCGGCCTGGCGCTCATGACGGGCCTGGCGCCGGTGCTCTTGCTGCACCTGGGCGCCTCGGCGCGGAAGCACGGCCGAGCCGGGTGGGTCAGGGGTGCGACCGTCGCGGCGAGCCTGGCGACGCTCAGCTACCTGGCTGCTCTGCCGCCTGTGCTCGCGAGAACCGGCGACACACTGAAGGTCACTTCTGACACGGACGTGGACCCGGCCTTCGAGCAGTATGCCGACGCGGTACGGGTGATCCAGGCACTCACCACGCCGGACGATTTCGTGGTGACGGACCATCCATACCTGGCGTTCCTGGCCGGTCGAAGGGTCCCGCCCAAGCTGGTGGACACCGCGAAATCGCGGATCGAAGCTCGCAGCCTGCGCGCCAGCGAGGCGAAGGCGCTGGCCGAGGCCTACAACCCGAAGCTGGTCATCCTCTGGAGCGACCGACTGCGTGGCCTACGGGCCTTCAAGGAGTGGACCGAGGACAACTACCAGGTGGTCAAGATCTACAACCGCCGCGACGACCTCGACCGACTGCTCTACTTGCGGCGCGACGCCGACTTTGCCAGCGCTCGCCCGCTGGCGGGCGGCACGGCGGGCGGCACGGCGGGCGTGGCGGACTTTGCCGGCGTGGTGCGACTCGACAGCGTCGCGGTCGATCAAGCGGAGATGCGCTCGGGCGACGGCACGACGGTGACCCTTGCTTGGGAGCTGCTTCAGCCGACGCCAGTGGACTACCACGTCGTGACGTACCTGCGGGATGCTCGGGGCGAGATCATGGACGAGCAGGAGGAGTCGCTGGGCGGCGGCAGCAGCGGCACGTCCGAGTGGACGCCAGGGCGCTGGGTTGTGCAATCGTCCTTCGTGAAATCGGACCGGGATCTCGAGCCAGGCGACTACCGCGTGACCGTGGGTCTGTACGACTCGCGCGCCCGGAGCTTCGCGCCGGTTGCGCTAGCGACGGGTAGTCGCGCCTCGACTGTGGCCGAAGGCAACGAAGTGGACGCGGCTCGGATCACGGTCAGCCGTCGGTGAGGCGAGCGCAACGGGAGCGTGCCAGGCGGGTTCGGCGGCGGGGTTGATAGGGTAGAATGGCGACGCTTCAAGACATCGACATGGATCACTCCCCTCCGTCCGCGGGCACGACGACCATCCGCACAGGCTCTGACGGCAAGCCGCGCTGGCGGAGGCTGGCCCACTGGGCCGTCTACCTCATCCTGGCCGTGGCCGCGGTCTGGGTGCTTCAGAGCGGCATCCGCGAGATCCAGACGTACGAGTGGCAGCACGACCTGCCCGCTCTTGCCCTGGCCTTCGGGTTCTGGATGCTCACGACCATCGGCGCGGCATGCTGCTGGCTGGTGGTCATGCGAACCTTCGGCATCCGCCTGCCGGTTGGCCACACGCTGAAGGTCTTCTGCACGTCGAACCTGGGCAAGTACCTGCCGGGGAAGGTGCTGCACGTCGCCGCTCGGCTGTACCTGGTGCAGGAGGCCGGGGTTGCGATCAGGACCGGCACTTCGAGCATCCTGCTGGACGTCCTGCTGTACATCGGCGCCGGGATGACGTTCGCGGCGCTCGCCCTGCCGGCCGCGCTGCCAACCCTGATCTCGCGCTTTGGCCTGCCGGTGCAACTGGGCGCGTACTGGCCGGTCGTCATGTCGATCGCGGCAATCGCGTTTCTCGCCGGACTGGTGGTCCTCCACCCGCGCGTGCTCAACGGCATGCTCCGGGTTGTCGGCCGAAAGGTCTCCCGCTTTCGTGGTGTCAGGATGGACCTCGCCTACGGGACGGTGCTGAGGATCTTCAGTCTCTATCTGCTGCTCTGGGTAGCGATGGCCGCCGCGGTCTACACCACCGTCAGGGTGGTGTATCCGGTCGAGATCACGGCCGCCCCGCTGCTCGGGGCGGTGTTTGCGCTGGCATACATCGTCGGTTTGGTCCTGCCAACGCCGGCCGGCGTGGGGCCGCGGGAAGGGATCTTCATCGCGTTGCTCGGCGCGGTCGGCGTGGATTTCGCCCCGGCACTCGTGGCCAGCATTCTGGCGCGGCTGCTCCAGGTCGGCGCCGAGGCGACCTGCGCCGGCGCACTGAGCCTTCTGTTCCGCGACTGACGCGCATCTCGGAGCTAAACCAAAGCCAAGGTGGGATCCACATGGTTGTGCGAGCAGTGTCCGAGGGTTTCACCGCAGCTTTGGTTTAGACGAAACAGAGAACGATCTTGTCGCCCTCGCGGACCCCGGCCGCGTCAAACCAGCCCTGGTTGGTCTCGAGCGCGTAGCGGTACGGGCGAGCGGACTGGTGGATATCGTCGGTCCGCGGCTGCATGTCCCTGATCGTGATGATCGTGCCGTCGTTGTCGATGAAGGCGATGCTCAGCGGCAGGAAGGTGTTCCGCATCCAGTAGCCTTCGTTCGAATCGGCGGTGTAGACGAACAGCATTCCGGCGTCAAAGTCCATCTTCGCGCGGTACATCAGTCCGACCTCCCGCTCAGCGGGGGTTCGGGCTAGCTCGAGGCGGAGGTGGGGCAGGCCGGGAATCTGGACCTCCGCGTAGGGGTTTGCCGAGCAATCGACGCCCGTGTCCTGGGCATTGCCGGTCTTCAGATTGGGAACGAGCAGCACCGCGGCGGCGGCGACGAGCAGGAAGGAACCGATCAGTCGGGCAATCATGGTGATGGTGTACACCCGGGATGGATGGGATAGCAAAGCAACGAACGAGACGGAGGGCTGGTGGCAGGCACCCACCCGAAAGGGCCGTCGGCGTAGCATGTCGGCGTAACATTGACAATCCAGAACAAAGGTTCTATCCTGGAGCCATGAGCGATAGGTCGGCTATTGAATGGACCGACGCCACATGGAACCCTGTGACGGGCTGCACTCAGGTCAGCCCCGGGTGCGATCATTGTTACGCGCTTAGATTCGCGGAGCGGTTCCGCGGTGTCCCGGACCACCCCTACGAGCAAGGGTTCGACATCCGATTGTGGCGTTCGAGGCTTCGTCTGCCCCTGCAGTGGAAAGAGCCCAGGCGGATTTTCGTCAACTCGATGTCCGACCTTTTTCACAAGGCGATCCCGGCGGCGTACATCCGGGACGTGTTTGACACGATGGTTCAGGCAGACTGGCACATATACCAGGTTCTGACGAAACGTCCGAAACGGATGGCCGAGCTCGCCGACCAGCTACCCTGGCCTCCCCACATCTGGGCGGGAACGAGTGTCGAGCTTGACCGTCTTGCGTGGCGGGCAAATGTATACCTTCGCCGCGTGCCTGCCGCGATTCGTTTTGTCAGTGCAGAACCGTTGCTGGGCGCTCTTCCTTCCCTTCAACTGGATCATTTGCACTGGTTGATCACGGGTGGAGAGAGCGGCCCAGGTCATCGAATGTGCGATCCCGCATGGGTACGCGACCTTCGTGACCGGTGCGCCGCGGAGCAGGTTGCCTTCTTTCACAAGCAGTGGGGAGGGCGAACGCCGAAGGCAGGAGGCCGGCTGCTCGACGGTCGGACGTGGGACGGAATTCCACTCCCTGACCCGGCCAGCGGCCGTAACTTTCCTCTTGACCTTGCCGCGGTCTGACATTCTTGGCTGAGCAGCCGATCCGTCTGTGGACGAGAGACAAGCTTGAGATCCTCGGCAAGTACTTGCATGCGTACTCGACGATCATGCGCAAGCAGCGGGACGAGGAAGGCTGGCTGAAGTCATATTCGTACATCGACGCGTTCGCCAACGAAGGCCAGTATTTCGATGCCGACGCACGTGAGTATGTGGATGGCTCGCCCGGCGTGGCTTTGAAGTGCGATCCGCCCTTCGATGACTACTGGTTCATCGAGCTGCGCGCATCGCGGCTGGTGTCATTGCAGGCGAACGTAACGGCTCTCCCAAACCGCGAGCGCGCACATTTCGTGCAGGGCGACGCCAACGAGGTCTTGGCAAACACAATTACACGCCAGATTCGGCGTGAGTATTATCGTCGGGGATTCGTTTTTCTCGATCCCTACGGTCTTCAAGTCTCCTGGGACACCGCCTGCCGCCTTGCGGAAGCCAGAGCATTCGATGTCTTCGTCAACTTCCCGGTCATGGGAGTGAACCGACTGCTGGACCGAGATCGGCTCCCGGACGAGCGGAACACTGCCGCGCTGGAACGAATCATCGGCGACTCCAGCTGGATCGAACCCATGTACGAGTCGCAACCGGACCTATTCGGAGAGACGCGTCATCAACGGGGGCGGTCACGAGCAGAGGAGATCGCGGACATTTACGTTCGCAAGCTGAAGGCGCTCTTTGGAAGGGTCAGCCGACCGGTCATCATGCGAAATTCGGCGAACGCCCCCCTTTACGCTCTTTTCCTTGCCAGCCATAACGAGACTGCAGTGAAGATCACCAACAGCATTTTTCAGACTTACGAACGGTTGGGTGGAAGGGCGCCTCGGAGATAGAACTTGTACCGAGTGAGGTGAAAACGGGTGGTAGAATCGGCTGAACGCCCTGGCTTACCAGGCTCGAAGGATAGGACCACCGTGATCGACCCTGAGCTGCTGGAGATCCTCGTCTGCCCTGAGACGCACGCGCCGCTTATCGAGGATGGCGGCTGGCTAGTCTCGACGGACCGCGCTACGCGCCGACGCTACCGCGTGGACGACGGCCTGCCGGTCATGCTGGTGGAAGAATCCGACGTCATGGACGACGCCTCCTGGCAGGAGGCGATGCGCCGCGCCGGACGAGAGGATCTGCTGACGTCCTGACGGGACGGTTGTCGGGTAGGTGGTGGCCTCTCGGCGCGACTCGTTCGACGAACCGGTGTTGGAGGAAGGGTGTGCCGCGCCTCAGCTTCGCGGCCTCGTCTGGAGCACTCGCGGATTGAGCACGTGGTGAAGCGGGGCGGTGCCGCCGAGGAGATGGGCGATGCTTTCGCAGGCCATGGTGACCATGCGCTCGTAGGCCTCGAAGGTGCTGCCGGCCAGGTGGGGGGTTCGGACGATGTTGTCCAGGGTCGGGTCGAGGAGTGGGCTGTCAAGGGCAGGCTCGCGCTCGAAGACGTCGATGCCGGCGCCGGCGATCCAGCGCTCCTTGAGGGCGCGGTGGAGGGCGGCCTCCTGGATGAGGGGACCGCGGGCGGTGTTCACCAGGAATGCCGTTGAGTTCATCAGGCGCAGCTCTCGCTCGCCGATCAGCCCGCGGGTGGGTGGAAAGAGCGGCGCGTGGATGGAGATGAAGTCGCTCGTGGCGAGCAGCTCGTCCAGCGGCACGTAGCTGACCGCCATCTCGCGAGCGAACGCCTCGTCCTGCTGAACATCGTAGGCCAGGATGGCGACGTTGAAGCCGCGCAAGCGGCGGGCCAGCTTCTTGCCGATCGTGCCGAGGCCGATGATGCCGACCGTCGAGCCGTGGAACGCCGGGCCCATGAAGCGCTCCCAGCGGCCCGCGCTGAGCGCGCTGTGGCCAGCCGGAATCTGGCGCGAGACGGCCAGCATGAGGGCGACGGCGTAATCGGCCACTGCCTCGTCGTTCGAGCCAGCCGCCGTACAGACGGCGATCCCCTGCTTCGTGGCGGCCTCGACGTCCACCGAGTCGTAGCCGACGCCGGTTCGCGAGATGACGCGCAGGCGCGTGGCCCCGGAGAGCACCTCGGCGGTGTAGACCTCATTGCCGGCCAGCACGGCGTCCATGTCGCGCAGGGCCGCTGCCAGCTCAGCCTGAGGGCTGGTCGTCGAGAAGCTATCCCAGCGCAGTTCGCAGCCCAACTCGTGCAGGCTGCCGACCGCCCGCGCGGGCACCTGCTTCGCGGCCAGTGAGGCCATCAGCACGACGCTCACGGTCAGACCATCGTAGCGCCACCGTTGACTTCGATGCAGGCACCGGTCACGAACCTACCAGAGTCCGCCGCGAGGTACAGCACCGATTCGGCGACGTCGCTGGTCTCACCCATCCGACGCAGCGGCAGCTCCGCCAGGCGCGCCTTGAGCCTGTCCGGTGGGTAGACCGAGCGGTTCATGTCGGTCAGGATCGAGCCGGGGCAGACGGCGTTCACGGTGATGCCGTACTGGCCAACCTCACGCGCGAGGGATTTCACAAACGCCAGGATGTAGCCCTTCGTGCCGGAGTAGACGGCGAAGTTGGCGCCGCCGACGTGGCCGAGCTGCGAAGACAGACAGACGATCCGGCCGGAGGCCCGCTCGATCATCGCTGGCAGGATGGCGTGGGTCAGGGTCAGGACGGCGTCCACGTTGATGGCGTTCATCCGGTGCCACTCGCTCGGTTCCTGCTCGACGAACGGCCGCACGTCCATCACGCCGGCGTTGTTCACCAGGATGTCGATCCGGCCAAACGCCTCCAGCGCCTCGCGGCCCAGCGCCAGCGTCTCGTCCGTGCTGGCGACGTCCGCCTGGACGATCGCCACCTGGCGGCCAAGGCGGGCCGCTTCTTCGGCAATCGAGCGCGCGTCGGACTCCGCCGAGTGGTAGTTGAGCACCAGGTCCGCGCCCTCTTCAGCGAAGCGGAGCGCCGTCGCGCGGCCAAAGCCGCGGCTGGCGCCGGTGATCAGCGCCACGCGGCCGTCGAGTCTACCGGTCATCGTTCACGACTCCCTCACGTCACTTCGCGCATTCGAGCAAATGTGTGCACCATTGTAGCCAGGTCCGCCATCGTACGATTGGCGTTCGTCTGGCCCGGAAGGAGGATCACGACAGTCAAACGTGTCCGTGGCTCACGATCGACGCGCGACTGATGCGGGGGGTGGTGCTGAAGCTGTGCGAGCAGGGCGTCGCCGCACCCGACCATCAGGTCGCCGCCAGGCTGGTCTGGCACACCGAGGGAGCGCTGGTGGAGAGGGCACGACCGGCAGACCCTCCGGGGACGCATGCTGGGTCGTGCAACCGCTCTGGATGAAGGCGAGCGCCACCGCGGGGAGAACGGCCCTCCTGGCTTGTCTCGGAATCGGGCGACTGGCCAGTCGGGAACGGCTCGCGGACCGTCGACGGAGTGGCGCCCATCGCAGTTGAGACGTCGCGGAGCGTGTCGGCTTGCTGGCTGCGTGACGCCACGGCGTAGCGCGGCTCGGTGCTGAGACGCATCACAACTGCCCCGGTGCGGGGCGTGTGGCAGAGGTGAACGCGCCGAGCAGGGCTACGGCGCTGGCGGCCAGCAGACCGACGCTCACGGCGTGGATGATGGCGTCGGAGTTCGCCAGTCCGCCTTCCGGCAGCAGGCTGGCGAAGATCGCCCCGGCCATGCCGATGCCGAGCGAGTTGCCGAGGGTCCGAGCGGTCGCCAGGACGCCGGAGGCGACGCCTCGACGCCGCGCGGGCACCGCGCCCATGACGGCGCTGTTGTTTGGCGAGGTGAACAGCCCGATCCCGAGCCCTGAGACCGCCAGCGAGCCGTAGACGTACGGCAGCGGCGCCTGCCCGGCGCGCGAGAGCAGGAAGAGCCCCAGCGAGAAGACCACCATCCCCACCGTGGCGGGCAGCCGCGAGCCGATCCGGTCCGAGAGCGCGCCGCTGAACGAGGCAGTGATCGCCATGACGATTGGCTGAGCCGTGAGAGTGAGCCCGGTCTGGGCCGTGTCTAGACCTCGCCCCTGGATGAGGTAGAACGGGACGAGGAACGAGATAGCTGTGACGCCCATGTAGTTCATCACGGCGCTGAGCACTGGCGCAGTGAACGCTCGCTGCTCGAACAGGCCGAGCTGGAGCATCGGGCTCGAGACTCGCCGCTCAACCGCCACGAAGACCCCCAGCAGGCCGAGGGCGACCGCGATGCAGCCGATCAGCACGGGCGAGGTCCAGCCCCAGGTATGACCCTGGTTCAGCCCCAGCATCAGCAGGACCAGCCCGAGCACGTACGTGCCTGCGCCGGGGACGTCGAACGTCTCACGGCGCCCGGATGGCACGTCGGCGGGGATGAACCGTGAGCTTAACGCCAGCGCGATCAGGCAGACGGGGATGTTGATGTAAAAGACGGCTCGCCAGCTCAGCAAGCTCGCCAGCCAGCCGCCGAGTGGGGGTCCCAATGCGAGGCCCAGGTAGATCACTGTCGCCTGCATGCCCAGGATGCGGCCTCGCTGGCCCGGAGGGAAGGTGCGGGTCAGGATCGCGGGTGAGTTGGCGAAGATGATCGCCGCGCCGATCGCCTGAACGGCACGGGAGGCGACGAGAAAGAGCGTGCCTGGCGCCATGCCGCAGAGGACGGAGCCGACGGTGAAGAACGCGAACCCCCAGACGAACACCGCTTTGTGGCCGCGCAGGTCGCCCAGCCGGCCGAAACTGAGGAGCAGGCCGGTCTGGACGAGCAGGTAGGCGGTCACGACCCATGCGATCGACGCCACGTCCGATTCGAGGGCGCGGGTGATCGTGGGAAGGACAGAGCTGACAATGCTGCTATCCATCGCGGCCATGAACGTGCCCAGCGCGACTGGCGCGACGGCGATGTACGATGCGAGCGCAGCCGGCTTGCTCCCGCGCGCCAGGGGGCGCTCGACGGCAGGCAACCTGGTCTTGACTTCAGATGACATGGCTCGAACCGTACCACCCGGGCGCGGCGGCCGGCCTGACGGTCTGCGCCGTGCTTGACACGCCGGAAGGCCCCTGGTAGCCTGCCACGGTTTGACACGCGACCACTCGCCGCGACGGCGGGTCCCCGGAGCATCCAGATGACAGAAGTCCTGCCGGGCGTCTTCCAGTTTCGCTTGCCGATGGCTGGCAGCCGCCTGCGCCACGTGAACGCCTACTTGCTGAAGAGCGACGACGGCTACGTGCTCGTCGATTGCGGCTGGGACCAGCCGGACGTGCTCGAGGCGCTCCAGTCAGCGCTGCGAACGCTCGGCGTCGCGCTCGATGATGTCCGCTCGCTGGTCGTCACCCACTATCACAGCGACCACTACGGACTCGCCGGCACGCTGGTCAGGATGGCCCGGCCGCGGCTGCTGATGCACCGATTGGACTGGTCTCACATCCGCGAGAACATGCGGGACGTCGCCGTGGCGCACGATCTGGCGACGGCGTGGCTCGAACGGAACGGGCTGCCGCGCGTCGTCTGGGACGACGACCAGCTCGCCATGCTCCACAGCATTCGCAGGTTCACTGTTGTGGAGCCGGACGCGGAGCTGGAGGATGGGGAGCCGATCTCGGTCGGACAGCACGTGTTCCGCGTCATCTGGACGCCCGGCCACACGGCCGGCCACATCTGTCTCCATGACGCCGAGCGCCGCGTGCTGATCTCTGGCGATCACATCCTGGATCCGATCAGCCCGAACGTGAGCTTCTCGCGTCCGGATCTGGTGAATCCGATGGGCGCCTACGTCCAATCTCTCCGCACAGTGGGCGCGCTCGACGCGGACCTCGTCCTGCCAGCCCACGGCGAGCCGTTCAGGGGGCTCAGCCGGCGGGTTGGGGAGCTGCTGCAACACCACGACGCGCGGGAGGCGGAAGTGCTGGACGCGCTGTCGCGTGGGGCGACGACGGCTGGCCAGGTTGCGATGCTCCTGCCCTGGACCCGGCGCCGCACCGGCTTCGACAAGCTGGAGGCGTTCCCTCAGCGCCAGGCGGTCTCAGAGACGATCGCTCACCTCGAGGAGCTGCGTGCACGAGGCCTCGTCAACCGCTCGGAGGTCGATGGCCGGTACGACTATCATCTGACGAGGACGGTCGGAGATGGCGCCGCGCGGAGCGGCGAGCGGACGACCGGGCCCTCTGAGGCGTCGAGAGGCTGATGGCTGGCCTGGCGCTCCGGGAGCATCGGGGAGTGGTGTACCTCACGTGCGCTGCCGCCG
>JADZDV010000214.1 GCA_020850915.1 Chloroflexota bacterium
CCGTGGGTGGTTGCTTCCGCATCGCCATCGCCCTCCCCAGCTCCCGCCGGTCGTCCGCCCGCCGCTACGGCCACACCGGCCGGCGCTGAACGAACGTACACCGTTGAGGCGGGCGATACGCTCGGTTCGATCGCGCAGAAGATGTACGGCGACTCGTCCCAGTGGCGGAAGATCTACGACGCCAACCGCTCGGCGATCGGGGACAACCCGGACGCTGTCAAGATCGGCACGCAGCTCCGCATTCCTCCGAACTGAGGCCGGAGCTCCACCGACAGCCAACTTCACAGCCGCGAGGAACGTCTCCTCACAGGATACGCGGCACCCGCTTGTCATCCTGAGCCCCCTGTCATCCCGCCCCCTCCCCGTCATCTTGAGCGTCGTCGCGGGAGGTTCTGAGCGCCGCGTCGGCGTCTGGTGGGTCAGGCCACATGTGCTCGGAGGCAGACCACGAACGGAGGCGCTCCACGTCTTCGCGGCGTGCCCCACGAGCAGTCGACCGCGAGTGCGTGGTGGTTGAGCAGTGTGAGCACCCCTCCAAGCCGGCCGGGTCGCGCGGCTCTGCTACCCTTCGGCTGGAGGTAACGAGCAATGGCCCTCCCCGTCCGCCTGCGATTCGGGGTTTTCCTCCCGCCACACCACCTGCCTGGGACGAATCCGACACTGGCGTACCAGCGCGACCTGGAGCTCCTTCAGCGACTCGACGCGCTTGGTTTTGACGAGGCCTTCGTCGGCGAGCACCACAGCGGCGGCTGGGAGCTCATCCAATCACCGGAGATGTTCATCGCCGTTGCCGCCGAGCGCACCCGCCACCTGAAGCTTGGGACCGGAGTCATCAGCCTGCCGTACCACCATCCACTGACGGTTGCCAATCGAATGGTGCTGCTGGACCACCTCACACGCGGACGGACGATCTTTGGCATCGGTCCCGGCTCGCTCGTGAGCGACGCCGCTCAGTTCGGGATCGACCCACGGCGGCTGCGCCCGATGATGGAGGAGTCGTTCGAAGCGATCTATCACCTGCTGACCAGCACGGAGCCGCTGACCGTCAAGACTGACTGGTTCGAGCTGCACGACGCGCTGCTCCACGTTCGTCCGTACACCCAGCCCCACATGCCGTTCGCGGTGACCAGCGTGGAGTCGCCGTCCGGCATGCTGATGGCCGGCAAGTACGGCGCGGCCCCGATCTCGTTCAGCGTCTTTGCCGGCCTGCGCGGCAGGGTTGACCTGAACAGGCACTGGCAGGTCGCTGAGGAGTCAGCAGCCAGGTACGGTCGGGTGGTGCGCCGCGAGGACTGGCGCCTGGTGATACCGGTGCACGTGGCGGAGAGTCGGCAGGAGGCGATCGAGCAAGTCCGCCACAACGCGGGACGATACCTGTACGAGTACGTCACCCGCGTGGTCGGACGCGGGCCGTCGGATCTACCAGAGCCCGACCGGTGCGTGGACGAAATGGTCGCGCGCGGCTCCTGGGTGGTTGGCACCCCGGACGACCTGGTCGCGGCCATCCAGCAGATTGGCGAGTCCAGCGGCGGCTTTGGATCGCTGCTGATCCAGGCCCACAACTGGGCGAGCCGAGACGCGGTCCTGCGGAGCTACGACACGATCGCCGCGGAGGTCATGCCACGCTTCCAGAATAGCCTCGTCGGGAAGGAGCGATCAGCCGACATCGCGGCCGGCAACGTCTCTGGCCTCATCCCTTTGCGGAACGAGGCTGTGGAGCAAGCCCACCGCGCGTACGAGACGCGCCACTAACCTCTGGCCACCTGTCGCTTGCCACCGGGTCTCACGATCGCGCGCGGTCCTGGGAAACCGGTGCGCGGTCGGTCCGCGGCGGTCGGAAGCCGGAGTGTGTAGAGCATGGAAGGAGAAGTGTGTGGAACCAAGGAGCCCTCGGCGATGTGGGGTCGCCGTCTTCACATCGATAGCGCTGCTCGTCGTGGCTTGTACACCTGCCGCGGCGCCGAGCCCCACAGCCGCCCCGGCAGCCAAGCCGACAGCGGCAGCGCCAGCCCCGGCAGCCCCTGCGCCGGCTGCCTCGCCGGCGGCTGGGGGCAGCGCGTCACAGGCAGCTAAACCGGCCGCCGCGCCGAGCCCGGTCGCGGCGGCCTCGCCCGCCGCCGCGAAGCCATCCGGTCCGCCGGCGAAGGTGGAGTACGTCCAGCCGTCCGACTCGCCGTCCTACACCTACGCGTACGCGGCTGAGGAGCGCGGCTTTCTGAAAGAGCAGAACATCGACATGCCGCCAGTGATCATCACCCGAGCATCGGCGGCATCCGTACAGGCCATCACCGCCGGTCCGAACTCGGCCGTCATCGGACCTGTGTCGACCGACAGCGCCATGCTCGCCATCGACAAGGGCGCGCCGCTGAAGATCATCGCCGGGTTGACGCAGCAGCCGCCCTACGGGCTCATTGTGCGACCGGAGATCAACAGCGCCGCCGATCTGAAGGGGAAGCGGTGCGGCGCGAGCAACGCCGTCTCTGGCGAGGCGCCCTTCCTGAAAGCAATGGTCAAGAGCAAGTACGGCCTGAGCACACCTGACGATTACGATCTGCTGATCGTCGGCAACCTCAACGACCGCAGCGCCGCCCTGACCACCGGCGCCGTACAATGCCTGGCCATCACGCCGCCGCAGAACTTCGACCTGGTCAGCAAGGGGATGAAGGAGGTCGCCAACGCCAGCACTGGCGCCGCCTTCGCGGACTTCCAGTTCCTGGTCCTGATTGTCAACTCCAACTGGGCGTCCCAGAACCGCGACGCCGTGGTCCGGACCGTCAGGGCCTTCGAGCAGGGCATGGAGTGGATGTATACGAACTATGACAAGCCGGATGCGATTCAGATGGCCGTGACGCGCGGCAAGATGCCCCAGGAGTACGCGGCGCAGGCTCTGAAGCTCTACTTCGGGCCTGGCTCCAACGTGCAATCGCGCCACCTCTTGCCTAGCCTCAAGGGCCTGGAGGCCGTGGTGGACTTCATGCGCCAGGATGGCACCTTCCCGAAGGACCAGAAGGTCGACTGGAAGAAGTACCTGGACATGAGCTACCTCGAAGAGGCCACCGGGCAGAAGTTCCAGATGCCGTAGGGTGGCCATCACCCACCGCGTCTCCGGGTCAGCCGCCGCGGACGGTTGGCGAAGACGGTTGACGAACCAGAAGCCCGCCAGGCTGGTCGCCTGGCGGGCTTCTGGCTTCCCGGCGTCAGGCACGATCCTTTCAGCGCGCCGGCAGATGCTGCTCCAGAAAGTCTCCCACAAGCTGGCACACCAGGTCGCGCTGGCCGCCGTAGAAATGGTCGCTGTCGGGGATGATGGCCCAGGCGCTGCCGCGCGGGGCGATCTCGGCGTAGCGCTCGACCGGGTAGTTCGTGGCGCTCTCGCGCTCGCCTCTGACCGCCAGGACCGGGCAGCGGACCCGCTTGAGGTTCTCCACCGCCAGCGGCGTGCCGTGCTCGACGAAGCCGCGGGCCGTGGAGAGGTAGAACCAGCCGGGGAAGAACATCAGCTCGTCGCCCCGCCCCTCGGCGATCCACCGGCGCGCCTCCGTGGCGGCCTCGTCGTAGCGGTCCCGGGCGAACATCCCGCGCTCGCAGAGCTGCCGGATGTGATGCTCGCCCCCCACGGCGCCGGAGAGCAGGACGAGCGCGCCGATCTCGGGATGGTCCGCGGCATACCAGTTGCTCGCCATGGAGCCGTAGCTATGGCCGATCAAGCCGATCCGCTCGTAGCCGCGTTCTCGCAGGCAGGCGACTGCGCCGCCCAGGTCCTTCTGGCTGTCCTCGGCCACCTCATAGGCCGCGCCGCCGCGCGGCCCGTGCTTGTCGCCCATCGAGACGACACCCGCGCCGCGGCGATTGATCGACAGGCAGGTGTAGCCGCGCGGAACGAGGGCGGGCGGCAGAAAGCGCGACATGCCGATGGTGAAGTCCATCGCTCGGCCGTGGCTCAGGACAAGCGCCACCGCGCCCCGCTCGGCAGGCTCGTAGAGCAGCGCATCCAACAGGTAGCCGTCTGAAGCCGGGAAACTGACGATCTCGTTGAGCACAGACACCTCCACAGATCGCGCTGGATCTGCCCGGGGCCCGGCCGAATGCCAGACGGCGAGGGCGCGGACCGCGTTGCGGAGTCACTATAGGCAGGAGGGCGCCTGACGTCGAGGCCAGCCGTCGGCTCGGGTGCGCCCAGGAGATGCCGGGGGTTCGTTGATGGACCGGTAGAGGCGGCACCGTTCGTGAGGCCGGCAGCGCGACTCAACAGAAGTCGGGCGCGCCCCGCCGGGTCTGAGCCGCTGTCGCGGCGGCTGGTGAGCCAGGACGCGAGGCTCATGTCTCAACCGGGCTCGTTCGGTGATAATACGCGGGTACACGGCCCGGGCAAGCGGCGCCTCTGCGCCCGACCAGCGGTGGCTGGACACCCAGGCGTCAACCACCCGCCGAGGAGACGAGCCCCCGTATGTGCGCAGCTTGCGGCGTTACCGACCACGTTCCCGGCCCCGCCCCAGCGAGTCCCGTCCCGGCGGAGCGCGGGGCCAAGTTCGCCGCGCTGCGCCATCGCGATTGCCGCTTCTACCTGGTCGGCGCCATGCTCTCGATGATGGCGGACAACACCGAGCACGTCATCACCTACTACGTGCTGTACCAGACCTTCCATTCGCCGGCCCTGGCGGGCTTCGCCGTCATCAGCCACTGGCTGCCGCCGCTGTTCCTCTCGGTGTACTTCGGCTCGCTGGCTGACCGCTACGACTGTCGCAAAGTCATTCAGGCCTCGCAGTTGCTGTTCATGTTTGTCTCAGCGAGCTGGGGTATCCTGTTCTTCACCAACAGCCTGGAGATGTGGCACGCGGCGGTCCTGCTGGTGCTGCATGGCATGGCCGGGGCGCTCTGGTCGCCTGCCGAGCAGCTCATGCTCCACGACATCGTCGGGCGTCCTGAGCTACCAAGCGCGGTGCGGCTGAACTCGACAGCGAAGAGCCTGGGTGTCCTGTGCGGCCCGGCCGTGGGTGCGCTCATGCTCCTGCTCGGCCCAGCCCTGGGCATCTGGACGAACGTGCTGATCTACCTGCCGCTCACCTTCTGGCTGCTCTCGGTGCCGTACACAGGCCACCTGCGGGATGTCGCGGGCGTACGGCGTCCGGCCATGACCTTTGCAGACGCCTTCCGCGTGCTTCGAGAGGTGGCGGACAACCCGACGCTGATCAGCATGGTGACCATCGCGGGCGTGACGTCGTTCTTCATCGGCAACAACGTCGGACCACAGATGCCGGAGTTCGTCGCCGACCTGGGCTTCCACGACGCGGACTGGCACTACGCGGCGATGCTGGCGTCGAACGCCGCGGGCGCCGTGTTGGGCGGTCTGCTGCTCGAGAGCACGGGCTTCCTGAAGCAGAAGGCGAGCACCGCGATGTTCAGCGCCATACTCTGGAGCCTCTGCATGCTGGGCTTCGCCATCTCCCAGAGCTTCGTGCTGTCACTCGCGCTGCTGCTCGTCGCGGGGATGGCGAATCTGGCAACACAGTCCATCTCGCAGACGCTGGTGCAGCTCCTGGCACCACCTGAGAAGCGCGGGCGGATGGTGGGCGTCTACAACATGGCGAACAGCGGCCTGCGAGCCGGCAGCGGCGTGACGATCGGCTTCGTGGGCGGAGTGATCGGAATCCACTGGTCGCTTGGGCTGAGCGCCGCTTTGCTGACGGGCGTGATCGTGGGGCTGCTGGTCTACACCACCCGCGCCGCGGCCCGCACCGCCGTCACCACCGCGCCGCTGGGGCCGGCGTAAGAGAGCGGTCCATCGCCGCGGCGGCTTGCCCGTGGAAGCCGGGGTGATCCACAGCCGATCGTGGAGCAGCCCTGCCCGAAGCGCGACCTGCCGCGGGCGCAGCAGCGCGAGGACCTGGGCGTCGGGCAACCAGGGCGGCGGCGCAGCTGATCCCTGCCGCGGCTGCTCCCGCGCCGAAGGAGGACCGGGTACGACCGTGACCCGGGAGATCTGTCCCGCCAGGCGATGGCTGGCTAGCGCTTGCGTCCGCCCTCGAACAACTGGACTTCCGTGCCGAGGCCGGCCGCCTTCGCCGCCGCGTACACGCGAGCGGCCATCGTCATGTCGAGGATGCCGAGGCCCTGCGACTCGAAGACGGTGATGTCGTCCGGGCGCTGCCGCCCGGGGCGCTTGCCGGTCACGATGTCACCCAGCGGCACGACCCGATCCCAGGAGATGGTGCCAGCCTCCACCGCCGCGACGAGGTCGCCACACTCTATCTTGCCGTTCTCGACCTCGTCGATAGCGACCAGGCTGGCGCGGCCGATCGCCTCGGCGTCAATCTCCTGCTTGACCGCCCAGTTCGAGCCGGCGCCGACGAGGTGCTGGCCGGATTGGACCCACTGACCGAGGATGACAGGGTCTCTGGCCGTGGTGATGGCGAGCAGGATGTCCGCGTCGCGACAGGCGACCTCGGCGCTCTCGGCCGGAACCATCTCGACGCCAAGCTCCGCGCTCATCTCCTGGCAGTACGCCATGCGCCTCTCCGCATCGCGGCTGAACACACGCACCTGGCGGATTGATCGAACGGCGCAGATGGCGGCGATCTGGGTCCGGGACTGCCAGCCGGCGCCAATCTGGCCCACGACGGCCGCGTCCTCTCGCGCCAGGAGCCGGGTGGCCAGGCCGGTCGACGCGCCGGTGCGAAGCTGTCCGAGGCGGTCGGCCTCCAGCAAGGCGAGCAGCTCGCCGGTCTCTGTGTCGAACATGACCACCAGGAAGCGAGTGCCGCTGGCGCTGCTGGTGTAGGTCTTCAGGCCGATCGCGCGGCTGGCCGGGGCGGCGGCGACCAGGGTGTGGAGTATCCGTCCATTGGCGAGGCGGATGCGTTCGCGCGGGAGGTTCGTCCCGGAGGCCTGGCCGAGCTCGCGGAAGGCGGCCTCGACCGCGGCGAGCGCCATCCCCATGGTGGCGACCTGGTTGACGTCAGCCTCACGCAGGACGAGGGCCATGATACGTCTCCTTGTGGCTGGTGGTTCGCGGATGGGCTTGGCCCGGCGCTGGAGATGTCCTGGTTCGCTCACGCGTCACAGGACTGTGACGTGGCAGGGGGCGATCCGAACGTGTGGCGCTCGTGGCCGGGCCGTGCTTCTCGGTGAAGCTTCGCCAATAATAGCTGCCATGCGGGGACGTAGCGGACGATGGAGAGGCCTGGCGATCGCGTGCGCCGCACTGCTTGGCGTGACGCTCTCGGGTTGTGGGCGCCCCGACGCGGAAGGACCCGAGCCGACGATGATCCCCAAGCCAACACCGGACAAGACAGTCGAGGCAATCGTGCGAGGCCTGGTGCCGCCGGTCATCGCGGGCTCGCCAGCGGCGTGGGGCACCGCCGTCGCACAGGCCACCCCCGCGCCGGTGGCGCCGCGGGCGGCGCCACCGGCGACTGCCCTCGGCCCC
>JADZDV010000215.1 GCA_020850915.1 Chloroflexota bacterium
CGCCGCCGTTCGCTGCTTCCAGGTCGCCGGGCCGGCCCAGTACGGCCGGACGCCAGAGCGCAAGGTCGATCCGCTGGACATCTATCCCGAACTGGGCGCTCGGCTACCGGCAGACCGCTCTCCTGGCGGGGAGATCGTGGCGACGTACGTCGAGGTCGGCACGGACGACGGCGAGCGCGGCCTCTTCGGCCCGATCCTCCAGGAGACGGCGCTGCTGATCAAGACCAGGCTGGCTCGGCATCTGTTGGGGCGGGACCCGCTCGCCTACGAGCTGCTCTGGGATGTCCTCTTTCGCCAGGACCGCCACGCGCGCAACGGCCACGAGCTGCTGGCGATCAGCGCGGTGGACTGCGCGCTCTGGGACCTGCGCGGAAAACTGCTCGGCCTGCCCGTCTACCGCCTGCTCGGTGGGCCGACCAGGCCTCGCGTTGGCTGCTACATCTCGCTGCTCGGAGAGCCGCTCGACTCTGGCCTGGTGCGGGAGCGGGCGCGCGAGATGGTCGAGCGGGGCTATCGAGCGCAGAAATGGTTCTTCCGCTACGGCCCGAGCGACGGGCCGACCGGCATAGCTCGCAACGTCACGCTCGTGCGGACGGTGCGGGAAGCCGTGGGACCGGACGTCGAGATCATGTTCGACTGCTCGATGGCCTGGGACGCCAGCTATACGATCGGAATGCTGGAGCGGATCGCGGAGTTCCGTCCACGCTGGCTGGAGGAGCCCGTTCCGCCCGACCTGATCTCGGAACTAGCCCGCATCCGGCGTTCGACGACCATCCCCATCGCCACTGGCGAGCACGAGTACACCCGCTGGGGATTCCATCGGCTCTTGCAGGCGGAGGCCGCGGACGTGCTTCAGCCCGATCCGGAGTGGTGCGGCGGCATCAGCGAGCTGGCGAAGATCTGCGCGCTCGCCTCGACCTACGGCCGGCAGGTCTTTCCGCACGGCCATTCCCTCTTCGCCGCTCTGCACCTCATCGCCGCTCAGCCGCCAGGCGTCTGCCCGATGCTGGAGTTCCTCGCCAACTATCAGCCGCCTGCCCAGCACTTTCACAGGCAGTCTGTCGAGCCGCTGGGCGGTACGCTCGATCTACCGACTGCGCCAGGCCTCGGTATCGAGCTGGACGAATCGAAGATCAAGCGGCAGGTAGAGCTCTGAACCACCGCCAGGGCGGAACACGCTCTCGCCAACCTCGGCGATGTGCAGGTCCCATCATGGCTCTGGTTCAGGAGGCGTCTGACCACCAGCGCCTTGGACCCGGCACCTCGTGGAATACCACGCCCCGGCGAGAGAGCCGGCGCGAGCTGCTCCGACTGTTCGGCCGGCTGACAACCGCCGGAGCAGCCGGGGCGGGCAATTCAACTGGGGCATGACCCGACGGACTGTCGATCGGCCAGTCGGTTGCGCGGCCAGATCACCGCGAGCGGTTTGGGTGCGAGCCGGCACCGGTCCGCATACAATGATTTCCGATCTCTGGAGCAACCGGCTGCCTCTCCATCGCGCCCACTCGACCGGTGCGACAGGCGGCGATGCCCACCGGCCTGGCTGGCAGTGGCCGCTCCAGGTGGGATCGGGAGGGCGGACCGGCTCTACCCTCCCCGGCCAGGATGCGGAGGAGGAGAGTGCCGTGACAACGGAAGACACGAGCCTGGAAGCCCTATCGGAGCAGATGCGCAAGGCGCGCGGCGACCAGTTCTGGGAGTCCACGCGCCTCATCTCGTACGCCCCGGACATCGTGGTCGTGCATTCCGGCTTCAGTGGCTACGCGCACCGCTACGCGGGCATGGAGGACGCCAGTCAGGAGCTGTCCATCGAGATGCGCGAGCTGATCGCTACCGTCCTGCTCGTGTACCGCGGCCATACCCGCTTCGCCGCGAACCACGTGCGCAAGCTCTACCGCCACGGCGTGACCAACCAGGTCATCATGGAGGCGTTCCTCGCAGCGGCACCCGTCCTGGGCTGGGCGAACAACCTCGTCGGCATCGGAGTGATCAACCACGCCAACGACCCGTCGAACCATGAGGGGGAGCTGCCGCCCGGCGGCGAGCCGGCGGAGCTGGCTGACTTCCCGGAGCTGCACCTCGGCGAGGACAAGGCGGACCAGGCCCGCGGCGAGGACAGGGGACTCGCTTCCCGCCCCGAGTGGCAGTTCATCGCGAAGATCGACCCGATTCTGGCCGAGCGGGGCGCGCACTACTACGACTACCAGTACTCAGACGGCGGCCAGCAGCGCCAGGGCACGTTGCCCCCGGCCGCATGCGAGCTCATCGCGATCGTCGGGCTGTGCGTTCGCGGCGCGGTTGACATGGCGGCGGAGAGGATGAAGCGCGCAATACGGTACGGCGTGACGCCTCGCCAACTGCTCGAGGCGCTCTCCGCCGGTCTCCCGATGACTGGCATGCCAACTCTGGAGTTCGGCGCGCGGGCCATGATGCAGGCGGGCATCGAGCCCTAGACCAAAGCCACGGTGAAACCCGCGGTCGCCAAACTCAACAGCATGTAGATTCCAGCGTGGCACTGGTTCAGAGCGGCGGTGAGCACGCGCCACTGTCCGGCGTGTGCGCACCGGGTGCGGCGAGTGTGACGAACCGCGGAGCGACACGGAGAGTCATCGCGCGGCGCGCCGTTCGCCCGCATCGCTCGGCCGTGCCGGTCTGGCGACAGCGCTGCGTTAGCCAGTCCCTGAAGCCCGCCAGCGTCAGGCGCGTTGGCTCGATATAGTAACGGCGCCCGCCGCTCGCGGCCGAGCTGTGCACTGGAGCTGAGATGAGCGAAGTAGGTTTTCGCGTGATTCGCTTCGGCGACGTTCCCTGGGTGCCTCGCACCGAGGACGAGTGGCCGTGTCTGGTGAAGCGGCAGCTCATCGACGCGGACCGCGACCTCACGATGCGCATCGTCTGGTACGCCAGGGGCGCCGTCGAACCACGACACGTCCACGGCGGCAGCCACGCGGCCTTCGTGATGCTGGGCTCCGTCGAGATCGATGGCGAGACCCGCGGCCCCTGGGACGCTGTGTACGGCCCTGGCAACTACCCGCACGGCCCGCTCGTGTACCCGCACGGCTGCATGCTGTTCGCCACGCTCAACGGCTCCGCGCTCCACCAGCGCACCGATGCCGAGGCAGACGCCGCGAACTCGCGCGGCCTGCCCACCCAGATCATCTCAAGTGAGGCGATCCCGTGGCGCAGCGTGGCTGAGAACCAGGACGGCTGGCCATGCGAGCGCAAGCTCATCCTGGACGATCCGGCCCGCGACTACGCCGCCGGCTTCGAACGGTGGCCCCGTGGCTCTGTGGACCCGCGACACGTCCACGACTACACACACGCATCGATGATCCTCCAGGGCAAGGCGATCGTCGACGGACAGGAATACGGCCCCTGGGACCTCATATACGGCCCGGGCGGCGTCCCCCACGGGCCGATCAGCTATCCGGAAGGTGCCGTGCTCGCGGTCAGCAGCACCCAGGCCAGCATGTTCAACCGGCGAGCAGACTGACTGACGATCTGCTGGGTGGGCAGATCCCAGAGTCCCCCGGATCGGTTCACGGACATTCTCCCCTGCCGCTCGGACGTCTCCGCGAGCGAGCGCTGGTTTGTGGAGGGAATGGGCGCGATGCTGTTCGAGCGCGTCGACTTCCGCCGTACGTCGCCGATCTCACTGCTGCCTGGTGGCGCCTCGATCGTCCCGCGAGCGCGCGACATGACGGGACAGTCGCCAGACCGAGGCCCTGGCCTCCGGCAACGACCGCCCCGGCAGCCTGGTGGACGAAATCGCCGCGGCCCGGGCGCCGCCGAGGGGATGATCGGCGGCACCGGCCGGGGGTTTCTTGTCGCTAGCCTACCCCGTCTCACCCGGCAAGGCCGGTCCGCGCATGGGCGCTTCGACAGCACGCTGGCCGTCGGACGCATCCGCGCTCAGATCCCTGAGCCACGTCCGACCCAGGGCCGCTGGCTCCGGCTGGGTACTGCCAACCGGTTGCAGCAGAGGCGGGGCCGAGACATTGAGCCGAAGCTGGAAGACGTCCGCTCGGTTGTAGTGGCCGGCGAAATCGTGCACCAGCTTCCCGCGCACCGCCTCTTCGAGGTCGACGTCAGCGTACAGAATGCCCTCCTCTGGGCCAAGCGGACCGGCGATGATCCGGCCATCTGGCCCGATAATCGTCGACCCGCCGCTCACCTCCGGCTGGTCCAGGAAGGCGCGGTCGGCGTCGTTGGCCGCGAGGGCTTGTTTCATCTCCGCGTCGAGGACGCCGCAGGCATTCAAGACGTACGCCTTGCACACGTACGCGATGTTCCACCCGGCGTGTACCGCCACCTGCCCCATGGTCAGGTCTTTGTAGGTGCGCGGGAAATGATGCGGCCAACTGGCGACGTGAATGCGCGTGCTCTCCGCCGCCAGCGTGAACACGGCCAGGGGGTTGGAGTTCTCGCCGCAGATCAGTCCGCTGATCGGCCCGAATTCCGTGCCGAAGGCGCGCATGGTGTCGCCGTGACCACCCGTGTGGACGAGCCGCTCGCCCACGGTCGGCTGAACCTTCTGATGCTTGCCGATGACTCGGCCGCTCGGATCGAGGTAGAGCTGCGTGTTGTACATCGTCCCGGTCGTGCCAGGCAGCTTCTCGCAGACCCCGATCACGACGTACGCGTTCGCGGCGCGCGCCGCCTGTCCCAGGGCATCCGTTGCCGAGCTGGGAATCTCCACGGAGTTCTTGAACAGCTCCGCCGCCAGGCGCAAGCTGTAATCACTCGTCGCGGGGTGGAAGTGGTACCAGACCGGGTGCGCCGGGATGAACCCCTCTGGAAACCCGATCACTCGCGCGCCCTGGGCGCCGGCCTCACGGATCAGACGGCAGGCCTTCTCCACCGAGGCCTCGCGCTGTAAGAACACCGGCGCGGCTTGCACGACCGCGACGCGCAACTTTGCGTACTCATCGCCCATGACTGGCTCCTCCTGATGAGGTGCCCACGCAGCGTCCGCCCCAGGTGCCGGCACTCTCACGTGTAAGTACTCGCGCACTTGCGCCCCGGAGTATAGCACCCTGACAGTGGGTGCACTGTGGCGGCAGGTGCATTCCGGCGGCGCCCACGCGTCCGTGGCGCGGCCAGAGGTGATCCTGGTACACTGTCGTGTACGCCAGCGCCGGCGCCCCCGGGCTGGCGTTTTTCCGTACCAGGACCACCCCGACACGGTCGCGAAGGAGATTTGAATGATCCTGCAGGCTGACGATCCAACGTCAATCATGGCCCGGCTGGAGCCTGTGCATCCGCCGGTCCAGCAGATTGCCCTTCATGTGACGGTGACGAGCCGCCGCGGCCACCGCGCCTACTGGATGACTGAGAACTGCGCGGTGCTCTTCCGCCGGCTGGACGGCCAGCTCAGGCGTGCCACCAGCGCTCAGGCGCATCGCATCGCCAGAGGCCTCGAGATGGCTCGTCGTTCAGACGGCTTCGTCGTCACCGGTCGCATCGTCAGCGCTGTCGAGGCCGAGATCGCCAGAGGCCTGCACCCGGACCGGCAGAACTAGGCGGACCATCTGGTCCGCTCATGCCGGCGGGCAGACTCACCGCGACGGCGGCCCGATCGGGTCGCCGTCCCTTGTTGTGCCGACAGGCCACCAGCTAGCGTGTCAGTCCGCGCGCGGCGAGCTGCGCTGCTGCCTCGGCCACGGCGTCGCGAACGCCTCGCTGCTGAGAGACCCAGCCCACCAGCTCTGCAACGCCGTCCTCGAACCGGACACGCGGCTCGTAGCCCAGTCGGCTCCGGATGCGGCTGATATCAGCGTAGCAGTGCCGGATGTCGCCGGCCCGGAACTGCTCGTTGATCTCAAAGCCGCCCTGCCAGCCGAGTTGTGCAGCCAGCGCCTCGCCCACCTCGAGCACGCTGAGTGGCCGACCCGTCCCGACGTTGAACACCTGGCCGTCCGCGGCAGGACTGGCCATCGCCAGCTCGCACGCCTGGGCGATATCGCTCACGTGGACGAAGTCGCGCGTCTGCCGCCCGTCCTCGAACACCAGCGGAGCATTGCCGTTCAACAGGCGACCGCAGAAGATCGCTGCTACACCCGTGTACGGGTTGGAGAGAGCCTGGCGCGAGCCGTAGACGTTGAAGAACCGCAGCGCCACCGTCGGCATGCGATAGGCCTGGCCGAAGGCCAGACACATCTCCTCGTGGTCCCGCTTGTTGACCGCGTAGATCGAGGTAGGGTACAGCGGCTTGTCCTCGTCGGTGGGCAGCGCTGAGAGCGGCTGCTCGCAGGTCTGGCAGAGCGGCTCCCACTGTCGCCGAGCGAGCAACGGTTCCGGCCGCTGGCGGGGCGCAGCCCTGCCGCACATGCCGCAGGAATAGGCGCCTTCTCCATAGATCGACATCGAGGATGCAACGATGAGCTTGCGAACGCTGCCCGGGCTGTCCACAAGAAGCTGGAGCAGATTGGCAACCCCGAGCGTGTTCACCTCGGTGTAACGCCTCACCTGGTACATACTCTGGCCAACGCCAACCATCGCGGCCAGATGGAACACGACGTCCACTCGACGCAGCAGCGCCGCCAGCGCACCCGCATCGCGGATATCGCCGCGGACGAGCTCGTGTTCGACGCTCAGATAGGCTGGCCGGCCGCTTGTGAGGGCACCGTGGACCTGCGGCTCGAGGTTGTCGAACAGGACGACACTGTGCCCGGCCGCGGCAAGCCGATCGGCCAGGTGGGATCCAATAAACCCCGCGCCGCCGGTAATCAGCACACGCTCTCGCTGCGCCATCTCTCCTCAGTCGGTCGCCCTATCGGCCACAAGCGTGGTTGGCGGGGTTCAGACTTCAGCCCTGGCGATGATCGTTGGACCATCGCCAGGGACGTCACCACGAGCGCGCGCATTCGACCCTTGACACCACTCCGCGATCGTCGTCTGCCGCCCGTCCTTCAACTGCAACCGCGAACGCGCGCGTTCAACCCTTGGCACCCTCAGCCCATCTTGAGCGCCTTGTCCAACAACGTCGGGTCGTAGAAGCCCATGGGATTGTCCGGCGGTTGATCGCCAAGCTGCTTGATCGCCTCCACCGCGGCGTTCACGCTCGCCTCAGTGACACGCCCGTCTCGCGTATAGGCCTTCAGCTCAGTGATGTTGCGATCGTACAACGCCTTCGCCGGACCGGGGCCAACCTTCAGCAGACGGGACGCGACCTCCAGCACCGAGTCCTGGTTCTTCGGGTCGTAGAGATACTCCATGACGTCCAGGTAGCCCCGGATGAACCGCAGGTACAGCTCCTCCTTGGGCTTGTACTCCGACTGCTTCGCCGTCATCGTGGTCGAGAGCACAGATCGCAGGAGAGGGATATCGGACGCTCGCATCAGCTCACGGTACCCCATCTCCTTCATCCAGGTCGTCTGGGGCTCGAGCTGCGCGATCGCCTGCACAGAGTTATTCTCGACCGACGCCAGCCGTTCGGCGACGCCCCCGCTGACCACCACGCTATAGTCCTGGCCGTCCTTCAGGCCAGCGGTGCCCAGCATCAGGCGAATCGCCTCGATATCCCCACCGATCTTCACAGCAGTCGCGCCAATGACCTTCCCCTGAAGCTGCTTCGGATCAGAGATCGAGGTCTTTGTCATGATGCTGTACGGGTTCGAGCTAAAGACGCCGAAGATCACCTTGACGTCGGCCTGCCTGGCCATCGTCCAGGCCACTGTTGGGGTCTGGGTGGAACAGGCGATCGAGCCGCCAAGCATCGCCTGGCCCATGGCAACACCACTGGCCATAAAGGCGATGTCCACCTTGAGGCCGCGCTTGTCGAAGATCTGCTTCTCGACGCCCAGCAGAGCGGGTAGGTGGAAGCCGTTAACGCTGGTGATCGCGTAGGAGAAGTTCATCAGGTCTTTCGGCACGGCCGGTCCGGTCTGGGCCGCCGCGGCGGGACTGGCAGCGGCAGCCGGACTGGCAGCGGCCGCCGGGCTGGCAGCCGGCGCCGGCGCGGCGGGAGACGCGGCCGGAGCAGCCGGAGCGGGCGCCGCCGGGCTGGCAGCGGGCGCGGGAGCAGCTGGCTTGGCCGGCTCGGCCGGCTTCGCGGGCTCGGCCGGCTTCGCGGGCTCGGCGGGCTTCGCGGGCTCAGCCGGCTTTGCCGGGGCTGGCGCCGATTGGCACGCGATTCCAAACACTCCGATGCTGGCAGTGATCGCCAGCGATTGCAGGAACGCCCGCCGGGAACGAACCTGAGCACTGTTCACAGGGTCATACCTCCGATGAGACGGTAGACGCGGCCTTGTGGTCACGGGATCATACCAGGACGACACACATCCTGACCCGAGTCATCCACACTGCATAGTGCGAGACCGCGCCCGCGGCGTCAAACAATTCGCGAACGCTGGCCTCGCGTGAGTTGTCCGACCGCTTCCCAAGCCGTTACGCTCACCTGCAGACCTCGAGGGCGTGCGAGTGCGGACGCCGCGCGCGCACGACGCATGAGACCGCATTCAACCGAAGGAGTCGATGTATGGACGATCGCCAGGAGCGGGACGCGATTCTGGCCGTTGGTGAGAGCTGGGGCATGGAGCTGCTTGGCCCCAAGATCCTCGAGCGCTTCGAGCTCGTCCGCGAGGTCGATGCAGATTTCTACGACCTGTACATGGAGTACGTCACCGCGGGCATGTACCGGCGTGAAGTCCTGGACCAGAAGACGCGCGAGCTGTGCGCCGTGGCTGCCGCGACGCTGCTCGCCTCTCCCGACCAGATCGCCTCGCACACCCGAGCCGCTCTGCGCATGGGTGCCAGCGTCGAGGAGACGCGCGAGGCCGTCATCCAGATGGTCGTCTACGGCGGTTTCCCGCGCGTGCTCACCGCCTTCAAGACCTGGAAGGCGACCATCCTGGACGAGGGTCTCCAGCTTCCGCCGGCGCCGCCGCGCGGCCCGACGCCAGGCAAGGAACAGGTCGAGGCCGCGGCTCGCAAGCGGACGGAGCCTGCCATCTACCCGCCCGCTGACAACCGCGGTCGCTTCGTCTACGGCGACGTCAACGGTCCACGGCTCATCGCGGAGTTCAACAACTGGGACGCCGACTGGGGCTGGCTGTTCCAGCGCTTCGTCTACGGCGGTATCTACGACCGCGGCGTCGTGAGCCAGCGAACGAGACAGCTCCTGACGGTCGCCGCCTGCACGGTCCAGAACGCGATCCCGCAGCTCGAGGGCCACATTCGCGGGGCCCTCCGGGCCGGCGCCACCTACGACGAGGTCAAGGAGACGATTCTCCAGATGAGCGTCTACGCTGGCCTGCCGTACATGCTCCAGGCGATGCGCCATTTCCTGAACATGAAGGACCTCCCGGAGAGCGGGACCGCGTCACGTGAAGGGAAGGCCTAGCATGGCGCCGACGCTCTCCATCGCGTTTGGAGCCTGCGACCGCACCCTGCCCCTGATCGACGGCTCAGTGCAGCCCGATGGGTTTCAGCTCCGCTGCGTCGTGCTGCCAGTCGAAGAAGTGTTCTCGCGGATGAACCAGCGCGCAGAGTTCGACGCTTCCGAGATGTCGCTCTCCAGCTACCTCCGCCGTCGCGCCAGCGGTGACGACTCGCAGGTTGCCATCCCGATCTTCCTCTCGCGGCTGTTCCGCCATTCCTGCGTTTTCGTCTCCACCCGGGCTGGTGTGGAGCGGCCGGAGCAGCTCGCCGGTCGGCGGATCGGCGTGCCCAGCTACGAGATGACCGCGGCGGTCTGGATGCGCGCCTTTCTGGAGCAGGACCACGGCGTATCGCCCGGCGACGTCGAGTGGTTCGAGGGTTCGCTGGAGCCTGGACGAGGCACCGGCCATTCGCCTGTCGAGCCACCACCGGGCGTCCGGCTGCACCACCTCGCCGATGGACAGTCGCTGAGCCAGATGCTGGCCACCGGTGAGATTGACGCGCTGCTGACCGCTCGAACACCTTCCACCTTCACCGACGGCAGCGGCCGCGTCCGACGCCTGTACTCCGATTACCGCGCCGCCGAGCAGGACTACTACCGCCGGACTGGCTACTTCCCGATCATGCACACCGTCGTTCTGCGAAAGGACGTCGCCGAGGCGCATCCTGACGCGCCGCTCAGTCTGTATCGGGCCTTTGTCCAGGCGAAGAACCGGGCCATCGCCGCCCTGCACAACTCCAGCTCCCTGCCGGTGACGCTGCCCTGGCTGCTCGCCGCACTGGACGAGGCGGAGGCGATCCTCGGCGAGGATTTCTGGCCCTACGGCCTCGAGCGCAGCCGCCACGAGGTCGAGGCACTGGTCGGTTTCTCGCACGAGCAGGGGCTCTTACCCCGGCGTGTGAGCGTCGACGAGTTGTTCGCGGCGACGACGCTCGACGCGCCAGGCCTCTGAATAACCTGCTCAGACGGTCGGCAGCGCGAACCACGCTGCCGACCAGCGGCCCGACGGCGGTGGCGAGCGTGCCGGAATTGTGCCGCGAGCTTCGGTCGCGTCCCGAAACCTGCTCAAGAGCCGCACGTTGGACCATTGATGGACATATCCAACGTGGGGGTTTTCGTGGCACTCGTCCGTCTCGTTCTCGCGCTTGCCGTGGTCGGCGCGGGTCTGTTCGCCGCCCGTCCAATGGACGCGGCGTACGTGGCGCCGTCCATGGAGTACGGCGCCAGCGCCTTCCCGCTCGGACATCCGGACACGACCGACCGCGACCTGGGCTTGATGCAGGCCGCTGGGATGCAGTGGGTCAAGCTCCCGGTGCTCTGGCGGAGTATCGAGGGCCAATGTAACGACTGCTTCGACTGGACCGACCTTGACCGGGTCGTCGCGGCGGCTCAGGCGCACAACCTCAAGATCATCGCTCGCCTCGACCATCAGCCAGACTGGGCCCGGGCAGTTCCCGCGGTCAACGGTCCGCCGGACAATCCGGAGGACTTCGCCGACTTCGTCAGCGCGCTCGTCGCCCGGTACGGCTCCGCTAAGATCCCGGCCATCGAGATCTGGAACGAGCCAAACCTCTCCCGCGAGTGGGGCGATGCGCCGATCGATCGAAACCAGGTTTCTCAGTACGTTTACTTGCTCAAGCTCGGCTACCAGTCCGCCAAGAAGGTCGACCCCAACGTCACCGTGCTCAGCGCCGGCCTCTCGCCGACCGGCACTGCTGACGGCACGGCGCAGCCTGACGACCTGTACCTCACCTGGCTCTATGACGAGGGGTTCGCCAAGTACACCGACGCGATCGGCCTGCACGGCAACAGCTTCGGCCTGCCACCCGAGGCGGAGATCATGTCCGATCCCTCGCGGCCGCATCCCTCCTTCTACTTCCGACGCGTCGAGCAGCTCCGCGACATCATGGTCCAGAACGGAGACGCCGCCAAGCAGGTCTGGCTGCTGGAGTTCGGCTACACGACGGACACCGTGAACCCAGCCTACTCATGGTTTGCGATCGACGATGCCACGAAGGCCGATTACATCGTACGAGCGATGAAGTACGCCAGAGCCAACTGGTCGCCCTGGATCGCCGTCATGACCGTCTGGACGCTGGCGGACCCTGAGTGGACCCAGGCCAACGAGCAGTACTGGTGGGCGATCACAAATCCGGACGGGTCGACTCGACCCGCCTACGACCGCATCGCTCAGGCCCGGGCCAGCGGGGAGCTCCCCTGAGCCTCTGCTGACCTACATTTCACTCGTGCCCACTATGGCCCGATCCACTGACACCGGATCGGGCCTTTTCTCTTCCCCTGGTGCGCCCCGCCGAGCCCCCGAACGTTGCCAGACGGTCTCCTCGGACCGACCGATGTTGCCCCACCTGGTCCAAGACGGTAAGCTTGGCTCCCAGAGAGGGAGGGACCGCTCGGTCGCCAGGCACCGCCTGGAGCCACGCCTGAGGCGGCCCCTCTCCGCGGAAAGGCGGAGTTGACGTGAGAATTGGCAACGGCGACCTGCAGTACGAGCTGGTCGAAGGTTGGGAGCAGCTACCTGCCGGATGGTCCCACCCGGACGTACCCGGCGTCGCGACGGACTCGCAGGGACGGGTCTACCTAGTCTGCCGAGGCGATCACCCGGTCATCGTGTACGACCGGAGCGGCAAGTGTCTCGGCTCCTGGGGCGAGGGCCAGTTCACCCTTCGGACCCACGGCATCTTCATCGGCAAGAACGACGACCTGTTCCTGGTGGACGACGCGAACCACACGGTGCAGAAGTTCACCCTGGAGGGGAAGCTTCTTCTGACCATCGGGACGCCCAGGACGCCGTCCAACAGCGGCTACGACGGCAAGAGCCTGGACTCGATCACTCACGGTGGCCCGCCGTTCAACCGACCGACACACGTTGCTGTGGCACCAAACGGCGACCTCTACGCATCCGATGGCTACGGCAACGCGCGCGTCCACCGCTTCAGCGCCGACGGCCAGCTCATCCAGTCATGGGGCTCGCCGGGGACAGGGCCCGGCCAGTTCCATCTGCCGCACAATCTCGCCGTGCACCGTGACGGGCGCGTCTTCGTCGCCGACCGCGAGAGCGACCGCGTCCAGATCTTCAGCCCCGGCGGAGAGTACCTGGCCGAATGGACCAATGTGCAGCGCCCGTCAGGCATCTACATCGACGCCAACGACCGCGTGTACGTGGGCGAGCTGGTCTGGCGCAAAGGCATGAAGTCGTATCGAATCGGGACGTATGCCGACGAGCAGCCGGCCCGCGTGAGCATCTACGATATCGAGGGGAACCTGCTGCTTCGCTGGGGCGGGCCGGATGCGGCCGCGCCGGGCAACTTCGTCGCGCCGCACGGTATCTGGGTGGACGACGAGGGCAGCATCTACCTTGGTGAGGTGACCAAGACGATCGGGGTCAGCCAGGGCTACGTGCCCGATGGGACCCACACGCTTCAGAAGTTCGCGCGGGTGAAGTGAACCACGCGGTGCTCTCGAGAGGAGGCAACTGATGAACGACGTGCTGTTCGAGCCGATCTCCAGGCTGTCCGAGTTGATTCGCACGCGGCAGGTCTCGCCGGTCGAAGTGACCGAGGCGGCCCTCGGTCGGATCGAGGCGCTTGACGGCCGCTTGCGCGCGTTCATCACCGTGCTGGCGGACCAGGCGCGGCAGGAGGCGAGCCTGGCGGAGCGCGAGATCGTCGCGGGCCGCTGGCGTGGCCCGCTCCACGGCGTGCCAATCGGCCTCAAGGACCTGTACTCCACCCGTGGCATCCGGACAACCGCTGCCTCCCTGGTCTACCGCGACATCGTGCCAGAGTACGACAGCGCGGTCACGGAGCGGCTGCAAGCCGCTGGCTCGGTCCTGCTCGGCAAGACGAACATGACAGAGATCGCCTACGGGCCGTCCGACTGGTTCCACGAGGAGTTTGGCCTGGCGCGCAACCCGTGGGGCCTCGATCGCTTTCCGGGCGGCTCGAGCACCGGCTCCGGCATCGCCGTGGCGACCGGCATGACCTATATGGCGATGGGCTCGGACACGGGGGGGTCGATCCGCAATCCGGCTTCCTTCTGCGGGGTGAGCGGCCTCAAGCCGACCTACGGCCTGGTGAGCTGCTACGGCGCCTATCCCTCGAGCTGGACCCTGGATCACATGGGGCCGCTGGCGCGCAGCGCGGAGGACTGCGCCATCAGCCTTCAGGCGCTCGCTGGGTACGACCCGCGTGATCCCAACTCGGCCGACCATCCGGTTCCCGACTACCGCGCGACCATTAACGACGGCGTGGGCGGCCTGCGCGTTGGCATCATGCGCACGCACTTCTTCCAGAGCCTCGAGCCAGCCGTCGAGCAGGCCGTTCTCGGCGCCGTCGAGACGCTGCGCTCGCTGGGCGCGTCCGTTTCGGAGGTCGACGTACCGGGCCTTGTCGAAGACTCGAACGCCGCCTTCAGGTTCGTCGTCACAGCCGAGGCGAGCGCCTTCCATCGGCCTCACCTCCCACAGGACGCCGAAGGCTACGTGCCGGACATTCGCGAGAAGCTGCTCGGCGGGCTGGAGATCCCGGCGGTCGACTACATCGCCGCGCTGGAGGCCCGCCGCCGTCTGGGCGACAACCTGGAGCGTGTATTCGACCAGGTGGACCTGCTCGTCGCTCCGACGCGTGACACCCTTCCCCCGCGCCAGGCTGACAATGGCAACATTCTGGACCGGTTCCCCTACGCTGTCGAAGGCCGACCCAGCCTCACCATTCCGTTCAACGTGGGCGGACAGCCGGCCATCTCCATCCCCTGCGGCTTCGAGGCGGGCCTGCCGATCGGCGTGCAATTTGTCGGCCGCCGTTTCGACGACGCCGGCGTCCTTCGGGCGGCGCACGCCTATCAGCAGGCCACCGACTGGCACCTGCGCCGCCCCGAGATCGTGCTGGAGAGGGCATAGTTTTCGGACACCGAGCAACGCCGTTCTCGCAACGCGCTTCAAGGAGAGACTGACTGGTGGCCAAGCTGCTGTTTGACAAGATCTGGGATACACATGTCGTAGACACCAACGACAGCGGGTCGTCGCTGCTCTACATCGATCTCCACCTCGTCCATGAGGTCACCAGTCCACAGGGATTCGAAAGCCTCCGGCTGCAGCACCGCCGCGTTCGTCGTCCGGACCTGACCCTCGCCACCATGGACCACAACACGCCGACCTGGGATCCTCGGCTGCCGATCACAGACGAGGTGGCCCTGAAGCAGTTGCAGGCGCTTGACGTCAATGCCGATGAATTTGGCGTGCCGCTCGAGGGCTGGGGCAGCCCTCGGCGGGGCATCGTCCATGTGATCGGTCCGGAGATGGGCTTGACCCTGCCAGGCATGACCGTTGTCTGGGGCGACAGCCACACCTCGACGCACGGCGCGTTCGCGGCGCTCGCCTTCGGCATCGGCAGCACCGAAGTCGAGCACGTGCTCGCCACCCAGACGCTGTGGCAGAAGAAGCCCCGGTCGATGGAGGTCCGCGTCGACGGAGCCCTGCCGAGCGGCGTGACCGCGAAGGACGTCATTCTGGGGATCATCGGAAAGATGGGCATCGGTGGCGCCACTGGCCACGTCATCGAGTACACCGGCTCCACCATTCGCTCCCTTTCGATGGAGCAGCGGATGACCGTCTGCAACATGTCCATCGAGGGCGGCGGCCGCGCCGGGATGGTGGCCCCAGACGACACGACGTTCGCCTACCTCGAGGGTCGGCCGTTCGCGCCGGCCGGCAAGCTCTGGGAAGAGGCGCTGGACTACTGGCGCAGTCTCCCCTCCGAGCCCGGCGCCGCGTACGACAAACTGGTCGAGCTCGACGCCACCCAACTCGCACCGCACGTGAGCTGGGGGACCAATCCGGGCATGGTGGCCCCGGTGACCGGCCGCGTGCCCGATCCCAGCTCCTTCAGCGATCCTGACGACCGCGCGGCGACCGAGCGCGCGCTCGCATACATGGGTCTCAAGGGCGGCACCCGGCTCGAAGACATCAGCGTGGATCGCGTCTTTATCGGATCCTGTACCAATTCGCGCATCGAAGACCTGCGCGCGGCGGCGCGCGTCGTTCGCGGCCGCACGGTCAACGAGAACGTCCGAGCGATGGTGGTGCCAGGCTCACAGCAGGTGAAGGCGCAGGCCGAAAGAGAGGGGCTCGACGACGTTTTCCGTCAGGCCGGTTTCGCCTGGTTGGAAGCCGGCTGCTCGATGTGCCTCGGCATGAACCCGGACATCCTCGCGCCGGGCGAGCGCTGCGCATCCACCTCGAACCGGAATTTCGAAGGCCGCCAGGGGAAGAACGGGCGAACGCACCTGGTCAGCCCGGAGATGGCCGCCGCCACGGCGGTGGCAGGCCACTTCGTGGACATCCGCGACTGGCCGATCGAAGAGGACTGAGGGAGCGACTGTGGAGCCATTCCGCAAACATCGCGGCGTGCTAGCGGCGATGAACCGCGTTGACGTCGATACCGACCAGATCATTCCAAAGCAGTTTCTCAAGAGCATCGAGCGCACCGGCTTCGGAAAGTACCTCTTCGACGACTGGCGCCACCTTCCGAGCGGCGAGCTGGATCCCAACTTCGAGTTGAACCGTCCCGAGTTCCAGGGCGCCAGTGTCCTCGTCGCCGGTCGGAACTTCGGCTGCGGATCGTCCCGCGAGCACGCCCCCTGGGCGCTGCAGGACTACGGGTTCCGAGCGATCATTTCGTCAAGCTTCGCCGACATCTTCCGCCAGAACTGCCTGCAGAACGGCATCCTGCCGATCGAGTTGCCCGAAGACGCCGTCCAGACGCTCTTCCAGCTCGCGCACGAGGAGCCTGGCTGCAGCATCTCGGTGGACCTCGAGCGTCAGGTGGTCGAGGCGGACAGCGGCTTCAACGCGCCATTCCAGATCGACCCCTACCGGCGCATGATGATCATGCAGGGCCTGGACGAGATCGGCGTGACGCTCCAGAGAGAGGACAAGATCGCCGCGTTCGAAGCGACGCGCCCTGCCTGGCTGCCACACACCAGCCAGCAACCGTACGAGAGGATCCCGCTCCACTCGTAAGCGCCCAGGGCAGCAAACTCGTCGACGGACGGCTCCCAGGTCCAGCCGTCCGCTCTAGTCGTCCGCCGCCTCGATGCGAATCATCTCACCGGACCGGACCTGCTTGAAAGCGCCGGCGTCGTCCGCGCAACGACCGATCACCGTCACCGGGCTAGCGGGGCGGATCTCCCCGGCGTAGCTGTTCGGAGTTGGACCGAAGAAGATGCAGAAGGCGCTACCAGGCTCCCAGTACCCCAGGTCGCCAAACGCAACCGTCTCCTGGCCGCGCTCGGTCCGCGGCTTCACCGGGATCGAGAAGTAGATCTCAGCGCCCCAGGTGTTGCCGCGCGCCTCGATCGGCAGTGCCTCCCAGACCGCCGTGGCCGTCCGGGTCTCGTTGAGCTCAGCTCGCACGACGACAGAGCCAGCGCGAATCTCGATACGACGTGACACCTGCTACTCCCCCGCCACCCGCGGAGCGCCGGGCAAACGTACGCTAGTACTCGCAGAAGAACGTCTCGCAGTACTCCACGTAGCCGAGAGCGCGACAGACTCTGGCGGACGCCCGATTCGTACGGTCGTGAATGTAGAGCGCCAGGCGGCCGTGATCGAGGATGTAGCCGGTCGCCGCGGCCACCGCCTGCTTCGCATAGCCGCGCCCGCGGTACGGCGCCTCCGTGACGACCGCCAGCTCCCAGACGTCGTTCGATTTCAGCTTGATCGCCGTCCAGGAGGCGATCTCCCCGCGTGGACCCCGGACGACGAAGATCTCGCCGTCGAAGCGCCGCCGCAGGTCAGCACCGGCCGCGTCCGTCGGCTGGAGCAGGAGGGCGTTGCCAGGAATGGGCCGGAAATGGTCACGGTCCACGTAGAGAATGTCGCCGCTCAGACAGTAGGCATACGGGACGGCCCGGCGGCTCAGGCGACGCAGCCGCTCGAAGTCCTCAGCCACCAGCGGCCCGCGCGACGGACGCGCTGCCAGCTCGGCTCGCGCTTGGTCCGCCAGATCGGGACGCGCCGAGACAACCCCGCCGCCAGGCGTCGAGACCGCGAGCATTGGAACGGTGTACCCGCCCCAGCCCGGTCTGGCTCGCTTCTCGCTGGCGATGACGAAGACGCCCGAGCGACCGAGCAACGCCGCGTCGCAGCCGAGCTCGGCCGCATGGAACTGCTCCAGCCTGGCGTGCTCTTCGATGAGTGATCGTTCGCGAATCATCGCTCGCCCACAGTACAAACTCCGAGCCTTTCTCAGTATAGCGAGGCGACGCCCGAGCAGGTCTTCAGGCTCGGCTCGGAGGAGGGCCCCCTCCATCCAGCACACTGAGATCTGCTCGATAGATCTCGCTGATGGCGGGTTCGCTCCCACCCAGGTCACGCCATCGTCATCGCCTCGGCGAAGGGCTGGCCCGTCTCGGCTGCAGGCTGCTCAACACCGCCCTCGACTCTTATCTCGCCGGGCGCATCGCCCACACCCTTCAGAGCGCTAAGGTGGCCGGGCAGAGTCCGACGCCTTCTTCGCGCCAGCCATGACACTTTCGCAATAGTGTCGCCTACGTTACACCTCTCGGGAGAGGTCCGCGGTATAACCGTGCGAACGGAGGTGGGCGTTGCCGCTGCTTGAGCTGACCATTCTCGGGTCCGGCCCAGCCTGGGCGAATCCAAACGGGGCGAACTCAGGGTACCTGCTGAGGTACGGCAGTGATCGCCTGCTCATGGAGTGCGGCTCGGGCATCATCGGACGCCTTCGCGGCACCACTCCCATTGGCGACCTGGGCGGCGTGATCGTCTCCCACATGCACGCGGACCACTTCATCGACCTGATCCAGCTCCGCTACGGCGTGAAGTACGGCGGCTGGCGTACGCGGCCGTTACCGGTCTACCTGCCGCCCGGCGGCGTGGGCTTCCTGGCCGGGCTCGGCGAGGCGCTCGATGGAGCCGCCGACTTCTTCTCCAGTACCTTCGAGCTTCACGAGTATCACGAGCGAGCGCCGCTCGTAATTGGAGAGCTGCGTTTGACCTTCCGACGCGTTCGGCACTACGTCCCCAGCTATGCGATCCGCATCGAGGCGGACCGCTCGCTGGTGTTCTCCGGCGACGCGGCTCCCTGCGATGCGCTGGCCGACCACGCGCGTGGCGCAAACGTCTTTCTCTGCGAGGCCGCCATCTCGTCGCTGGCCCAGGACGATCCTCACCCGGAGCGGCGCGGCCACATGACAGCCGGCGAGGCCGGTGCTCTGGCCACGGCCGCTGGCGTCTCGTCGTTGCTGCTCACTCACTATCGCTCCAATGGCCAGGGCGAAGTTTGCCTCGTCAAGGAAGCTCGGCAGCGCTTTTCAGGGCGGGTCTTGTTGGCGCGCGAGGGTGAGACCTACCGCGTTTAGCCGGCCCTGGTCCAGTGCTCTGAGCCGCGTCCCAGCCGAACGAACGAGACGAGTATCGCCAGCACAGCCAGACCGAGCGCTACGCGACTGATCGCCAGCCCGCTCCAGAAGCTCGCCGGCTCGTAGCGAAGCTCCACTACTTGCTCCCCCGGTCCCAGCGGGACGGTCTGGAACAGATAGTCGCCGCGCAGCACCTCGGTTGGGACGCCGTCCACGTAGGCCAGCCAGCCGGGGTAGTCGGCCTCGGTCACGACCAGGTATCCGCCATCGGAGCTGACCCGGAGCGAGCGGCTCTCGTCAGCCCAGCTCAGGATATCGACCCGCCCGTAAGGCTCGCCGATCGCCGGGCTGGGCGCGGCGACCGGCGACGTCGCCGGCGCCTGCATGGCGTTCGGGTCCTCCAGCACAACCTGACGCCGCGGCTGGAACGCGCCGTGGGTCATCCGCTCCAGCGCAGCCTCTGCCGTGCGCTCGGTCACGGCCTCCGGCACGATAAAGGCCGCCGGAAAGACCGACGTGTTCTCCAACACACGATCGTCCGCGTCCTCGTAGACTGACCTGAAGTGAGCCGGCAGGTAGAACTGGCCAAGGCGACCCGTCGCGCGATCGAGCAGTGCAAAGCCGAACACCTGGACCCGCCCGACTGGCGAAAGCGCCCTGAAGGACACTCGGTCGACCGCGCGGCTCGTGGGGAGCTGGAACGATCCGTAGGAC
>JADZDV010000216.1 GCA_020850915.1 Chloroflexota bacterium
GAGAGGTGTACGTGACCCTCCCGACCAGCCGCGACCCGGTTGGCTACCGCTACGAGCCTTTCGGGGAGGTGTACCGCGCGGTGTCCCTGCGCTGACGGGCGGTCCAGCCCGCCGCCTGCACGAGCCCCCGCGCACAGAGCACCTTCAGAGCTGGCCAGCGCGCGTGGTGCGGGATGACCTGGAGCTCAAACCTGCTCGGACGCTCGATCAGCCAGCGCTCGCGTCACGGCCTCGAGGCGGGAGTGGCTGTCCAGCTTGAACAGAATATGTTGGATGTGGTTCCGCGCCGTCGTCCGACTGATGCTCAGGCGCTCGGCGATCTCGCTTGTCCGGGCGCCGAGACAGAGGAGCTGGAAGATCTCGGCTTCGCGTGCCGTGAGCCGCTCCACCTGCTCGGTGTCGGTCTCCGTCGAATCCGAAGGCGTGTCGGGTGGCAGAAGCGGCAACGCGCGGCTTACAGGCTCCAGGAGATGGAGAATGACCTGGGGCCGGAGCAGCAGCACAACGGTCACCATCGTGCAGATCGGTCTGCCGCCCGCGGCCGTCATGCACATCTCGAAGCTGGCCGCTGCCCTGGAGCGTGAGGCGGCGCGGAGCGTCGCGCAATCCGCGTGGCAGACGCCTTCCTCCGCGGCGAGCGTCGATCCGATCAGCTCGTAACACCGGCGACCAACGGCGGTTCGCGCGGAGACTCCGAGCAGCCGCTCGATGGCCGAGTTCCAGAGGACGATCGTGCCGTCGATGTCGACGGCGAACATCGGGCGGTCTGAGACTGCTGGTACCCAGGGGAAGTAGGACACCGGCCACCTCTCGCCGACACTCTACGCCTCTTCTTCGAGAAATGGAAGGGTCTGATGCAATTGCATCACTCAGCGTGGCAGGGCTTGGAAATGATGCGTCTGCATCAGGCGCGCCGGCCGGAGCCGTCCTAGCATGGCCTCATACACCTCAGCTTGGGAAGGCTCCTGACGATGTCGGCAGGTAGTAAGAGCGCTCTTTCGATCGCGCGCGCCCGGCTCATGGCGGGCGATCCGCTGGCGGCTCGACAGCCGCTCGATCGCCCGCGCGTGTCCAGGCCCAGAGGACAGGTTTACATCATTCCCGGTCGCTGTAAGGGCTGCCGTTTCTGCATCGAGTTCTGTCCCCAGGACGTTCTCGTGGAGACGGTTGCCATGAACGCCAAGGGATACCACTACCCGGTGGTGGCGGAAGGGAAGGAGCAGTCCTGTGTGAACTGCGGCTTCTGCACGATGGTCTGCCCGGAGTTCGCCATCTACAGCGAGGAGCGATCGGGGGACCAGCGATGAGTCGGGACGCGGTATTGACCGGACGGCATTTCATGAACGGCGACCTCGCCTGCGCAGAGGGCGCCATCGCGGCCGGCTGCCGCTTCTTTGGCGGCTACCCGATCACGCCGTCGACTGAGATCGCCGAGCGTCTGGCCCGGCGCCTCCCGGAGATCGGCGGTCACTACGTCCAGATGGAGGATGAGCTCGCCAGCATCATGGCTGTCCAGGGCGCGGCCTGGGGCGGCGCCAAGGCGATGACCGCCACCTCTGGGCCGGGCTTCTCCCTGATGCAGGAGACGGTCGGCTGGGCTGTGATGACCGAGACGCCCTGCGTCATCGTCGACGTCCAGCGCGGTGGACCGAGCACGGGCCTGCCGACGCTGGTGGCTCAAGCGGACGTCATGCAGGCGAAGTGGGGCAGCCACGGGGACTACGAGCCGATCGCCTACGCTCCGGCCTCCTGCCAGGAGATGTTCGATCTCACGATCCAGGCGTTCAACACCGCCGAGCGCCTGAGATCGCCGGTCTTCGTGATGGCTGACGAAGTGGTGGGGCACACCACCGAGCTGGTGGTGATTCCACCCGCTGATGACATCACGGTGGTCGATCGTCGGGCGCCCAACGGGTCGACCAACGGCAGCTACCGTCCGTACCAGGCGGATGCGGATCTCGTGCCGCCCATGCCTCCGGTCGGACAAGGGTACCGATTCCATATCACCGGCCTTACGCACGATGAGCGTGGCTATCCCATGACGGACGCGGACTCTCACCAGCGGCTGGTGACTCGACTGGTTGACAAAGTCAATCGCCAGGCCGACGCGCTCTGCCAGCTCGAGGAGTCCTTCCTCGACGACGCGGAGGTCGTGGTGATCGCCTACGGCTCGACGGCGCGCGCGGCAAAGCGCGCGGTCCTCGCGGCACGCGACAAGGGCGTGCCAGCGGGACTGCTGCGGCTCGTGACCGTCTGGCCATTCCCGGGCGAGCGGGTACGCCAGTTGAACGATCAGGCGCACTCTTTCGTGGTCGCAGAGCTGAACCTTGGCCAGATGGTCCGCGAAGTGGAGCGTTTCGCCCGCAGGCCCGTGCTCAGGGCCAACCACGCGGGCGGCCTGCTCATGCCCCCGGGACACATTCTGGCGGCGATTATGGAGGCTTGGGCATGAACGGCGGCGCGATCGTCACCGATTCCCATCCGCTCGACCGGCTGCTGCGCGCCGACCGACTGCCGCACATCTGGTGCCCCGGCTGCGGACTGGGCGTGGCAACCGGCGCCTTCGTGGAGGCGATGGAGGAGTCCGGCACGCCAATCGACCGGCATGTGGTGGTCTCTGGCATCGGCTGCACCGGCCGGGTGGCTGGCTACCTGGACGTCGATTCCTTCCATACGGCTCACGGTCGCGCGATCCCGTTCGCCACGGGCCTCAAGATCGCTCGCCCGGACCTGCAGGTGACGGTCTTCAGCGGCGACGGCGACCTTTTCGCCATCGGTGGGAACCATTTCATCCACGCCGCACGGCGAAACCTGCCGATCCACGTCATCTGCATCAACAATTTCAATTACGGCAGGACCGGTGGCCAGTCAGGGCCGACCACGCCCCGCGGCGCGTTCAGCACCACCTCGCCGTATGGCGTACTGGACCACGCGTTCAACCTGCCGCAGCTCGCCGCCGCGGTTGGGGCTGTCTTCGTTGCCCGCTGGACCACGCTGCACATCCGCCAACTGAAGGCGAGCATCAAACGGTCGTTCCAGAAAGAGGGCTTCACCTTCATCGAAGTGCTTGCTCCCTGCCCGGTCAGCTTCGGGCGACCGAACGACCTTGGCGAGGGTGTGGACGAGATGTCGCTGTACCGAGACCACGGCGAGCTGAACCCCACCGCGGCGCTGGACTCGCTCGATCTTCAAATGAAGCGGGAGTCGAGCATCGTGGTGGGCACGTTCGTCGATACCGACAAGCCGCGCTGGGAAGCCCAGCGCATCGACTGACCGTGTCAAGGCAGAGCGCAAGCGCCGCTTGTCGGCCGTGCTGCTCAACCGGAGGTTGACCGTGCGAAGAGAGGTGCGCTTCGCGGGGTTTGGCGGACAGGGGATCGCGCTGGCGGGCTACATCGTCGGAAAGGCCGCGGCCGTTCACGACGACAAGTACGCCGTTCTTCGCCAGAGCTACGGTCCCGAATCGCGCGGTGGCGCCTCGGCTGCCGAGGTGATCATCGACGACGTGCCCGTCGACTACCCCGAAGTGACTGACCCCACATGCCTCGTGCTCATGTCGCGCGAGGCGCTCCACAAGTACATCGGATCCGCGACGCCCGGCGGCACCGTGATCGTGGACAGCGATCTCACCGAGGACTGCGACTGGGGCGACCGCTACTCCGTCCATCTGATTCCCGCCACGCGGATTGCCGAACAGCTTGGCCGGCGGATCGTGGCCAACATGGTCGTGGTCGGCTTTTTCACCGCCGTGACCGGCTTTGTCAGCCGGGGCGCCGTCGAGCAGGCGATCAGAACCACCGTTTCGGCCCGCACCCTGGAGCTGAACCTCAAGGCCTTCAGCAACGGCTACGCGGTCGGGGCCGGCCTGGAGGTGCCCGCGTGAGCGACAACCTCTCCCCCAGCCCCGAGCCGGTCGGCGAGGGCGCTGTTCTGGTCATCGGTGGTGGCATCGCCGGTGTCCAGGCTTCGCTGGACCTCGCGGAGTCTGGCGCCCGGGTCATCCTCGTCGAGCGCGGGCCCTCGCTCGGCGGCAAGATGGCCGCGCTCGACAAGAACTTCCCGACGCTGGACTGCTCGGTCTGCATCGAAGCGCCCAAGCTGTCGGACGTGGCCGAGAACCGCAACATCGAGATTCTCTCCAATGCCGAGGTCCTCGGCGTGGAGGGCGAGCCCGGCCACTTCGTGGCCCGGATTCGGCGCAGAGAGGCATTCGTCACCTCGGAGTGCACGCGCTGCGACCTCTGCAGCCTGGCCTGCCCGGTGGTCATGCCGAGCGAATTCGAGGCTGGCATGGCCAGCCGTAAGGCGATCTACACGCCGTTCCCCCAGGCCGTGCCAGGGCCGTACGTCCTGGACGTGGATCGATGCCTGAACGACCCGCCGAACTATCTCCCCTGCGGACGCTGCGTCGCCGCCTGCCCTCCGAAGTGCATCGACTTCAATCTCCCCCTCGAGCAAGTGCTGGAGCGCGAGGTCGCGGCCGTGGTCGTCGCCACCGGCTTCGAGCTGATGAACCCGCTCGCCATTCGGGAGTACGGCTACGGCACACATCCCGACATCCTGACCTCGCTGGAGTTCGAGCGCCTGCTGGGCTCGGCCGGTCCGACCGGCGGCGAGATCATCAAGCCATCCACCGGCGAGCACCCTCACAGCATCCTCTTCGTGCTGTGTGTCGGCTCACGCGACGAGCGGTTCTACCGGTACTGCTCTCGCTTCTGCTGCATGTACTCAGTGAAGCAGGCCTTTCAGGCCATCGACCACGGCGTACCAGACGTGTCCGTGCTCTACATGGACATTCGGGCGTACGGCAAAGGCTTCGACGCGTTCTATGACCGCACTCGGGCCGAGGGCGCGCGCTTCATCCGTGGCCGCCCATCCAGGATCGCGCCGAACGAGACGGGGCTGGAGGTCCGCTACGAGAACACCGAGCTGGGGCAGCTCGAGACGGCGCACGCCGACATGGTGATTCTCGCCACGGCGGTCCGGCCTCCAGGCGGTCTCGACCAGCTTGCCGAGGCGCTCAGCATCGAGTTGGACGAAGACGGCTTCCTCAGGACCACTCAGAGCGGCTCGGCGCTGATCGGGACCACGCGTCCCGGCATCTACGTGGCCGGCTGCGCCAGCGGCCCCAAGGACATTCCCGACAGCGTCTCCGAGGCGAGCGGCGCGGCGGCCGCGGCCCTGACGCACGTTGGCGAGCGCGAGTGGCCGGAGCTCGAGGCCGGCGAGCCGATTCTCGACGTCGACGAGATGCGAGCCGGGGTCTTCCTCTGCGACTGCGGCAGCAACATCGCCGGCACGGTTGACGTTCCCTCGCTGGTCAAGTACGCCGCGACCATACCCGGTGTCGCGCATGCCGAAGAAGTCATGTTCGCCTGTGCCGGGAACACGCAGCAGTCGATCGCCGACACCATCGTGCGCAAGAAGATCAATCGACTGGTCGTGGCGGCCTGCTCGCCAAAGACCCATGAAGGTACGTTCCGTCGTGTCTGCGTCAAGGCCGGCCTGAACTCCTACTTGATGGAGATGGTCAACCTCCGCAATCAGAGCTCCTGGGTCCACAAGAGCGAGAAGGCGGCGGCAACCCAGAAGGCGCTCGACATGGTCCGGATGGGAGTCGAGAAGGCACGCCACCTGACGCCGCTGACCACCCTGGAGCAGCCGATGATCCAGGCCGCTCTCGTAGTGGGCGGGGGTGTTGCCGGCATGGCCGCCGCGGCGAACCTCGCGCGCCAGGGCTACGAGACCCATCTCGTCGAACAGGGCTCCGAGCTGGGGGGGACGCTCAGAGAGCTGAGCCATCTCTGGCCAGACGGCGTCGAGGCGAAATTGCTCCTCCAGCGGCTACGCAATGACGTGCAGGATGCTGGTGTGCTGGTCTACCTCAACTCCACCGTCGATATGATCGGTGGCCACATCGGCGACTTCTGGGCTCGGCTGACCAGCGGCCAGGAGCTGCGCGCTGGCGCAGTGGTGCTGGCGACCGGCGCCGCGCCTTACAGGCCAACCGAGTTTGGCTACGGCGAGGACAGGCGAGTCATCACCAATCTCGATCTGGAACGCGATCCGACGATCGTCGAAGGCGACCGCGTCACGTTCGTCGGCTGTGTCGGCTCGCGAGCGGATGGCCTGGGCTGCTCTCGCTATTGCTGCCAGTCGATGATCGGGCAGGCACTCGAGCTGCGGCGCCAGGGTAAGCAGGTCAGGGTCGCCTACCGGGATATCCGGACGTTCTCACGGCACGCCGAAGAGCTGTACGAGCAGGCCATGCGGGAGGGTGTCCAGTTCTTCCGCTACGACCCCGAGAAGCCGCCCCGGGACGCGATCTGCTTCAACGGGAAGGTCACATTCCACGACCACCTGCTGGATCGGGACGTCGATCTGCCCACGGATCAGCTCGTTCTGACGGTGGGCATGGTCCCCCGCGATCAGTCGATCGCTGAACAGCTCAAGGTGGCCCGGAGCGAAGATGGCTTCCTCCTGGAGCGCCATCCGAAACTCGGCCCGGCGGAGGCGGGCTCGCCAGGCATCTTCCTGGCGGGCGCGGCGCAGGCGCCGAAGGACGTACGCGACTCGCTGGCGCAGGGATTGGCAGCCGCGGCCAAGGCGGGCCTGCTGCTCGCACGCGACGTCATCGAAAAGGAGCCGATCGTCTCCCGCATCGCCGCTGACCCATGCAGCGGCTGCGGGCTGTGCGTGCGGGTCTGCCCGTTCGGCGCGATCGAAATGACCGAGCCGATGGACGGCAAGCCCCGCGGCATCGCGCTGACCATCGAGGCGGCTTGCGAAGGCTGCGGGACGTGCGCCGCGGCCTGCAACTTCGACGCCATCGAGATGCCTTACTTCACGGATGAGCAGATCGTGGCGCAGATCGACGCTGCGCTGGTGGACGAGCCGGGAGACAAGGTGCTCACCTTCGCCTGTAACTGGTGCTCGTACGCCGGCGCCGACCAGGCGGGCATCGAGAAGATCCAATACCCCACCTCGGCCCGCATCATCCGCACGATGTGCTCCGGTCGTCTGTCGGAGAAGTTCGTCTCGCACGCCTTCAAGCGTGGCGCCGGGGCGGTGCTCGTGACTGGCTGCCGGATCGGTGACTGCCACTACATCAACGCCAATCACCAGACGCTGAAGCGCTTCGAGCTCTGGAAGAAGAAGTTCGCCCGACAGGGCATAGAGAACCGGAGACTTCAGCTCCAGTGGATCTCGGCCTCCCAGGGCAAGGAGTTCGCCGCCAAGATGCGCGAGATGCACGCCGTCATTCAGGAGTACAGCCAGGCCAGCGCTGACAGCGAGGGCGCATGCCCGCTCGTTGCCGCCGCGCGGGGGGCGGAGTGAGGAACCGAAGATGGCTCAGCTAATGGATCTTCCCATGGCACCGTCGGTTGCTGACGACGCTCTGGTTGTCGATGCTACCGACGGCGCGGCAAGCCCCTGCTATCAGTGTGGCGTCTGTACCGCGACCTGTCCCTGGGGGCTGGTGCGCGCCGAGCCGCTGCAGGTGCGGCGGCTCATGCGGACAGCACAGCTTGCCCATCCGGACCTGGGTCCCGAGATCTGGAAATGCACGACATGCCAGGCGTGTGAAGCCCTCTGTCCGCGCGGCGTCGATATCACCGGCGTGATGCTGACACTTCGACAGCAAGCCTGGCGTGCGCGCCAGATGCCCGACGGCTTGAACAACCTCATGTGGGATCTCTACTGGGATGGCAATCCCTGGGGGCGACCCCCATCGGAGCGCTCAAACTGGTCCCGCGGGCTTGAGGTCGAGCCGTACGATCCCCTCAAGCACGAGGTGCTCTACTACGTCGGCTGCACGACGTCCTACGACCGTCGCGCCCAGAAAGTGGCCCGCGCGCTCGTCAAGCTGCTCCGCGCCGCCGGCGTGAGCTTCGGGGTGCTCGGCGATCGGGAGCCCTGCTGCGGTGAGGCGGCACGGATGGTGGGTCAGCGCGGCTATTTCGCACGCATCGTGGAGCAGAACACCCGCCTCTTCTCGGAAGTCGGCGCTCGGCTCACGGTGACCACGTCGCCTCACTGCTTCGACCAGTTCCTCAACCATCACCCCTCAGTTGGAGAAGCGTTCCAGCCGCTCCACTACACGCAGTACCTGGCGCAGCTTGCCCAGGAAGGTCGCCTCAGGTTCTCGAGAGAGACACCGCTCGACGTCACGTACCACGATCCCTGTTACCTAGGACGGGTCAACGGGATCTATGACGAGCCGCGCCAGGCGCTCGAGGCCGTTCCCGGGATCGAGCTGGCCGAGATGTCCGACAACCGTGAGCTGGCGCTCTGCTGCGGCGGCGGCGGTGGACGGATGTGGCAGGAGACGCCCGCGGGTGAGCGCTTCGCGGACCTCCGCGTTGCGCAGGCGAGGGACACCGCGGCTGGCGTCATTGCCACGGCGTGCCCAGCCTGTATCGCCTGCCTGGAGGATGGACTGAAGACGGGAGCAGGCCGCCCACTCCAGGTGATGGACGTGGCGGAAATCGCGGCAGCCGCCGTCGAAGGATGAGGTACACACCATGATGAGACCCGCCTACGCCCCCGAGGAAGCGCGTGGCATCTGGGTGTTCCTGGAGCGGGACGCCGATCGCCTCGCGGGCGTATCACTTGAGCTTCTCGGAAAGGGGCGCGAGCTCGCGGCCGAACGCGGCGTAGAGCTCGTCGGACTGCTCCTGGGCCACGGCGTCGACGCGCTGGCGCATGAGGCGCTCCGAGCCGGCGCCGACTGGATCGTCCTCGCCGATCACCCGTTGCTCGAAACGTACAGCACTGACGGCTATACCGCGGCCGCGGACCAGGCGATTCGCGAGGGGCGGCCGGAAGTGTTCCTGTTGGGCGCGACGCCAAACGGACGCGATCTTGCAGGCCGGCTGGCTGTCCGTCTGTGGACCGGTCTGACGGCGGACTGCACCGGACTAGGA
>JADZDV010000217.1 GCA_020850915.1 Chloroflexota bacterium
CTGGATCCCGAACCTTGCCGAACCCGACCCGTATAATATCCTGCCAATTGCGGCTGGCATCTTTCAGTTCATTCAGACTAAGATGATGCGGCCTGCCGGCGCCGGGAAGGCCGCCGATCCGCAGCAGCAGATGATGAATCGCATGACGACCATCATCATGCCGGCCATGATGCTGTTCTACGGTGTCACCTTCCCGGCCGGGCTGGTGCTCTACTGGACGACGAGCAACCTGATGGAGATCGTCCGGCTGTACTTCACCGTTGGTCGCAATCCCGCGCCTGCACTGCCTGAGACGTCACCCGAGACCGGCAAGAGTAGCGGCGGCCTCTTCTCATTCATGAATCGATCGAACGGCATGACGGCAAGCCTCCCCACGCTGGAGAGCACCACCGCATCCACTGGCCGGTCCGAGGATAGGTCGGAGCGCGACGGGCGCGCCGCCTCGCGCCGGCCCAAGCGAGGCAAGAGACATGGCAGACGCTAGGACCCCCTCGCCCGGCGACCCGCGGGAACAGCCGCCCGTTGAGGACGAGGAGCTCGACGACGAGTATGAGGAGTACGAGGAGGACGAGGACCTCGAGCCGATCGAGGTCACTGGGCCAACCGTTGAAGCCGCGATAGAGAGCGGTCTGGACGAGCTCGAGCTCGAGCGCGACGAAGTAGACATCGAGGTGCTCTCCGACGGAACCGGCGGCCAGCCGATCCTGGTGCGCCTCTCCCCGCTGCCGTACGAGGACGAAGAGGAAGAGTACGAAGAGGAAGAGGAAGAGGAAGAGGAAGGGGACGAGTTCGAGGAGGAAGAAGGAGAAGAGGAAGGGGAGCTGGTTGGCGTCGCGCCGGCTCATCATCTCGATCCGGCGGTCGAGAGTTACGCCTCCCTCGCACGCGACGTCCTGGCAGACCTGCTCGATCTGATGGATCTGCCGGCTCGGGTCACGGTGGAGTACGCCGAGCTGGACGAGGACCTGCCGAGCATCGGCCTGGACGTCCGCGGCGAGTACATGGGTATCCTGATCGGCCGCCACGGCGACACCCTGAGCGCGCTCCAGTTCCTGCTGGGCCTGCTGGTGAGCCGCCAGGCCGAGCGGCGAGTCCGCGTTGTGGTGGACGTGGAGGGCTACCGCGAGCGCCGCGCTCGGCTGCTGCGCGACATGGCGATGCGTGCCGCCGAGCGCGCCGCGCGCTTCCGCCAACCGATCTTTCTCGATCCGATGATCCCCAGCGAGCGGCGTATCGTCCACCTGACGCTCCAGAACCATCCGTACGTCTCGACTCACAGCATTGGCGAGGGCGACGGCCGTCGCGTTGTCGTGAGTCCGAAGACGCGGTGATCGACTACCTCATCCTCGGACACGTCACCCAGGATCGCTTGCCGGACCGCCGAGTCGTGCTTGGCGGCACGGCCACGTACTCCGCGCTGGCCTCGCGCAACCTTGGCCGCCAGACGGCGGTCCTGACCAGCGCCGCCTTCGAGCCGGGCCTGGTGGATGTGCTCGAAGGCGTCCTGGTGGCTCGCATCCCAGCGGAGGAGACGACGCGCTTCGTGAACCGCTACACCGATGGCCAGCGCGAGCAGACCGTCGAGGCGGTGGCGGAGCCGATCACACCGGACATGCTCCTGCCCGACTGGCGCCACCCGGCGATCGTCCACCTCGCGCCGCTGGTGAGCGAACTGCGCCCGGAGGCGGTGCAGGCGTTCCCCCGCTCGTTTGTCGGCGTGACGCCGCAGGGCTGGCTGCGCTGCTGGGGCGAAGACGGGATCGTGCGGGCGAAGAGCTGGGACAGCGCCGGGCTGGTGCTGGCGCATGCCGATGCCGTGGTGCTCAGCGAGCAGGACGTGGCCGATCCCTCGGAGCTGGAGCGTCTGGCGCGGATGGCCAGGCTGCTGGTTGTGACGCGGGGGGAGCGGGGCGCCAGCGTCTATCCCCAGGGTGCCGCGCCGGCGCACATCGCGGCCTACGTCTCAGCTCGGGAGGCGGACCCGACGGGAGCGGGGGACGTCTTCGCCGCGGCGTTCTTCATTCACTATCTCTCGACGAAAGATCCGGTCGACAGCGCGGACTTTGCGAACTGCATGGCGTCCTTCGTGGTAGAGAAGAAAGCCTGGAGCGGTATCCCAACGCCAGAGCACGTGCAGGACCGCCGGCGGAAGGCAAAGCGGCACGCCCTGACTGGGCCGCTCCGGTAGCCGCATGGCGAAGGTCGTGGCCATCGCCAACCAGAAGGGCGGCGTGGGCAAGACCACCACGGCCGTGAACCTCGCCGCTTACCTGGCCGTGGACCGGCCGGTGCTGCTGGTGGACCTCGATCCCCAGGCCAACGCCACCAGCTCGCTGGGCGTGGACTGGCGCAGCGTGGTTCGCTCCGTCTACGACGTGCTCATGGGGGAGGGCAGCCTGGACGACGTGCTTGTCCGGCAGGTCCAGCCGGGCCTCGATCTCGCTCCAGCCACCCCAGCGCTGGCCGGCGCGCAGGTGGAGCTGGTGGAAGCGCCCGACCGGGACCGCCGCTTGCTGGACGCGCTGGCGCCGGTGTTGAGCCGCTATCGCCTGGTGCTGATCGACTGCCCGCCGGCGCTCGGCATGCTGACGGTCAACGCCCTCGCCGCGTCGGACGGCGTTCTGGTGCCGGTGCAGTGCGAGTACCTGGCGCTGGAAGGGTTGGGCCAGCTCATGCAGACGTTGGACCTCGTGCGCGAGAGCCTCAACCCACGCCTCACCCTGCTGGGTCTGGCCCTCACGATGCACGATCCGCGCACCAACCTCTCGGCACAGGTCGTCGAGGAGGTCCGCACCCACTTCCCGCGGGTCACGTTCCAGAGTATCATCCCCCGCAACGTGCGTCTGAGCGAAGCGCCGAGCCACGGCCTGCCAGCGCGGGCGTACGCCCCCACATCGCCCGGTGCGCTGGCCTACGCCGGCCTGGCTGAGGAGCTACTGCGCAAGGGCGTGATCGCGGGGGACAGTCGGGATACGTGAGACGGTCACAAGGAGCCGCCGTGCAGGGATCCGCTGACCAGGGCCGCGGGCCGCACCGTCCAGGGCTGGGACGCGGCCTTGGGGCGCTCATCCCACGGGCGCAGCAGGGGCTGGTAGAGCTGGATCCTGCCGTGATCAGCCCCAATCCCCAGCAGCCGCGCACCTCGCTCGACGAGGCATCGCTCGCGGAGCTAGCGGAATCGGTGCGCCAGCACGGCGTGCTCCAGCCAATCGTGGTAAGCCGCGCGGATGATGGGTATGTCCTGATCGCGGGGGAGCGCCGCTGGCGCGCCGCCCGGCTGGCTGGTCTGGCCACGGTGCCCGCCATTGTCAAGGAGACGGCGCCGCACCAGCGTCTGGAGCTAGCGCTCGTGGAGAACCTCCAGCGCGAGGATCTCTCTCCGCTCGAGGCCGCGGCCGCCTACCAGCAGCTCATCGACGAGCACGGCCTCACCCAGGAGAAGATTGCCACCCGCGTTGGCCGGAGCCGGGCGGCGGTCGCGAACGCCCTGCGGCTGCCCCAGCTCCCCGAGTCCGCTCGCGCCGCGCTCGCCGCCGGCCGCATCTCCGAGGGACACGCCCGTGCCCTGCTCGGCGCGCCCGACGAGCGCACCCTTCTCACGGCCCTGGCAGCGGTGCTCGCCGGCGACCTGACGGTCCGGGCCACGGAAGCGCTGGTCCGGCGGGGCGTCGTCGCGGCGTCAGCTCAGTCCGGCGAGCCTGCCCCTAAGGTCCCTGACCCGGACCTGGCCCGCCTCGAAGAGCGCTTCCGCCAGGCCCTGGGAACCAAGGTCCAGCTTCAGCCTGGCCGAAAGGGGGGCAAGCTGGTCATCCACTACTTCTCGGATGACGAGCTGGAGGGCCTCGAGCGGCTGATTTGCGGGGAGTGACTCGGGAACCGAGCACATTCTCCCCTGCACGCCGGTTGTCCCGCGTGAACGACAGGCGGCGCCACCACGGTCGCCGGGGGTATCGTAGAGCGGTTCAGCGGGTGTATCCGCCCTGGGAGAATCGGCTCGCTGGGCTCAGGCGAGCACGGTCCGAGATCCAAGTCCACGAAGGAGTGACAGGTATGGCGTACAAGATCGCGCTGCTGCCAGGAGATGGGATTGGGGTTGAAGTGGTCGAGGCGACCCGCCAGGTGCTCGAAGCGCTGCCGAAGCGCTTTCCATCGCTCGGGTTCACCTTCGAGTATGGCGACTATGGCTACGGCTCGTGGGAGAAGAACGGCACCGGGCTGCCAGAGGCTTCGATCGAGCTGGCGAAGCAGGCGGACGGCTGTCTGGTCGGCGCCGCCGACGCGGCTCGCATGCCACACACGGGTGAGAGCGTCTCGAACCTGCGCCGCCGGCTGGACACCTACGCCAATCTCCGGCCGCTGCGGAGCTTCGAGGGCGTCGACCGACCGTTCAAGGACGTGGACATTCTCGTCATCCGGGAGAACACCGAGGGCTTCTATAGCGGCATCGAGTACCGGGTCGGCCCCCGAGCCGCGTGTGCGGTGCGGATCGTCACACACGACGGCTCCTCCCGCGTGGCGCGTGTGGCGTTCGAGCAGGCGAGGAAACGCCGCAAGCGCGTCACCACGGCGCACAAGCTCGGCGCGCTCAAGATCTCAGACACGGTCCACCTGGAGGCCTGCGGCGAGGTGGCCAGGGACTACCCGGACGTGGAGTTCGAGACCCGCAATATCGACGCGCTGACGATGGAGCTGGTGCTCCATCCGCAACGGTTCGACGTAATCCTCCTCGACAACATGTGGGGTGACATCATCTCGGACGAGTGCGCCGGTCTGGTCGGTGGGCTCGGCCTGGCGCCCTCGGCCTGCATCGGCGATCGTTACGCCTACTTCGAGCCGATGCACGGGACCGGCCCGGACATCGTGGGCCAGGGCATCGCCAATCCGCTGGCCACGGTGCTCACCGCGGCGATGATGCTGGAGCACATGCAGGAGCAGGCGGCGGGCGCTGCCCTTCGCGACGCGGTGGCGACCGTCTTGCGCGATGGGCGCGGCAAGACCGGCGACCTCGGCGGCAAGGCGAAGACGGCGGACGTCGTCGCGGCGCTGGTGGATGTCCTGAGCCAGCCCGTCTGACACGCCAGCCGAACGGTTTGCAGGCCCCGCCCGCACGGTGGGGCCTGTGCGTCCTCTCGTCCGCGCGGCTCACTCTTCACATTTCTTGACTCTTCATTGCTCAGCAAGTATCCTGCCCCCCGTATACGCTCGGTGCGTCGTCGCCATGGGTTGCGACCGCGGCGCATCGAACGTGTCAGTCCGACCGGGAGGACCAGAGGAGGACATGACCATGATGAGCGTATGGAGGCGAGTGTCAGGGCGTCTCGCCGGACTGCTTGGGGTGGCC
>JADZDV010000218.1 GCA_020850915.1 Chloroflexota bacterium
TCGCCGGTCCCTGCGCTCACGATACGAACTCTCTCCCGTTGTCATCGTCAAGCCTCGCTCCAATCCACCGGAGCCCGGCCTCGTTTGGATGGTACCTGCTCGATAAAGCAGGCGAGGGCAGCGGGTGGCCGGGGTGACAAGAGCGGGGCATCCCAAAGGTGTCACAAGGGCGTCGCAGGGGCGTGACACGAAGCGACCGGTCGCCTCGGCTGAAGTATCCCGGCAGCCGGGAGCGCGAACGACGATGGATCTGACGGTGCTCCAACGCCTCAACCCGGAGGCGATCGCCGACCCTGGCACGCGGCGGGTCGTCCAGGCCCTGCTCAATCTGATTGAGGCGCTCGTGGCGGAGAACCAGGCGCTGCGCGCGAAAGTCCAGGCGCAGCGGGACGAGATCAATCGCCTCAAGGGCGAGTACGGCCAGCCGGATGTCAGGCCCAACCGGCGCCCACCAGGAGGGAGCGATGTCTCCTCGGAGCGGGAGCGGCGGCAGCCGCGGGCCTGGCAGAAGGGGCGGAAGCCGTGGGCCTGACAGAGGGGGCGGAAGCTCGATCGGCTGGTGATCGATCGGACCGAGGTGCCGCGGCTGGACGAGCTGATCCGGCAGCGCGCCGCCACGCTCCACCTCGGCGCCTCCTGGGCTTGTCCCTCACCCGCTCTCCCCGGTTTATTGAGTAGATACGTTGTGTTCATTTCTGGCGCCAGCAATCTAGTGGATGCAGACACCAATGGTATGCCTGATGTCTTCTTTGTCGACCTGGGTGCCATATCTGCTCCTTAATCTTGTAGAGACTTTGCGCGAAGTCACGCTCAAGTGGTCTCCTTTACTGTCCCGCGTTTCCGAACTAGAAATGCAGGACAGGCAGAACTCTCATTGAACGGGCCAGGGGAGCCGGAAGCAGATGAGAGCACAGCCGATGTCGAGCAACGCCTGAGCGATGTCGTCCCGGCGCCAACAGCGGAAGGCCAGGCGGCGGAACTAGACTACACAGACGACCGTCCGCTCCACCGCCCCACACCGCGGCTTTAGACACTCCTGCGTCGCTGATTACGAGCACGAGTCGGTGGGCCTGAGACCGCCGGGCTCTCCTCCACCCAGAACCGCCACGGCCGCTCGGCCCACAGCCCGGCGTAGTCAACCCCCACGCGCGGCCCGCTCAGGACGGAGGCATCGGGCAACCGGTCACCCGATGAGAGGTAGAGCGGCGGCACGGTCATGTCCCGACCCGATAGCTCGCGGTCGAGGCCCAGCCAGCGGCCGAGGCGGCCGGGGCCGCTGGCGGAGCCGGGCGGGCCTTCGAGGATCTCAGCCGCTCGGATGAGCACTGCGCCGGCGACCCCGTCCTGCTCGGTCACGACGTTCAGGCAGTGGTACATCCCGTAGATCAGATAGATGTACGCGTGGCCCGGCGGACCGAACATCGGCGCAGTACGGGCCGTCCTGCCGCGCGAAGCGTGCGACGCCAGGTCTTCTGTGCCGACGTACGCCTCTGTCTCCACGATGCGGCCCACACGCACGCCGTCCGGCCGCTCGAAGACGAGATGGACGCCCAGCAGCGCACGAGCCACGTCGACGGTCGGGCACGCGTAGAAGTCGCGAGTCAGTGGTGAGCGGCGAGACCCCGAAGTCAACGCGGATGAGGCCCGGTCCTCAACCAGGGTACGCGGCCGGCGGCCAGCCGAGACCCATCTGGTTCGACAGCAAGAGACCGCCGCCCTCCACGATCCGACCGCTGATCTCGCGCCAGAGTGTCCACAGGCGTGCACTCCGCTCCGGTCCGAGCGCACGCCAGGGACGCATGGCCAGCCGGTCGGTTGCTATCTCGATCGCTTCGCGGCCAGCACGACCCGCCTCGGTCAGAGCGGCGTGCTCGTCCAGCCAGCCGCGCGCCTGGAGCCGCTCGGTCGCCGCTTGCCACGCTTCGTCCGACCACCAGCGGTTCGTCCGCTGGGCCTCGGCGCTCACTCGGCCGGTCGCCGCCAGGGTCACGTGCGCCTCACAGGGATCGATCTCCGCGGCCAGCAGACTGGCAACGTGGCCGTCGCCGCGGTGCTCGCGGAGGCGCGTCGCGGCGCTCCAGAGCACCAGATACGGCTCCTCCGGCCACGGTAGCTCGGCGTGCGCCGCGAAGAGCGCCCGGCCGGCGCTATCGCAGGCCTCGGCCGCTTCCCGCGCCAGGGCTGCCGCCTCGGCCACGGCCACCGACTCGCTCGCCTCGCCCAGCAGTCGCCGTAGCGCCTGGCCAGCGGATTCGAGCCGCGCCGCCAGCACGGCCTCTGGCGTCGTCCTGCTCCAGGCCTCGGGCAAGGCACGCCGGACGAGCGAGGGATGGAAATTGTAGAACGTGGCGATGACCACTTCGACCGGGACAGCGCCCAGGGCCGCCGACCGAGCGGCAAAGTAGCCCATCCAACCGCCGCGCAGGCCGAGTGCCTCGGTAGCGGCGCGGGTCTCCGGTGCGAAGAACGTGATAGCGTGGTACGGCTCGAAGACCTGCCACATCGCGCGCGCAACCGCCGACGGCATCTCGGCCACAGGCTACCTCCAGCAGACCAGGGCAAGCGCTCTGCTGGCAGTATAGCCGCGGCCACGCTCGGCCCCATCGTGCGCCTCGGAGCACTTGCCCAACCACGCCCCGGCACGTCGCCTGCGTACAGGGAAGAGTCACCGCGAGGTTACCATTCGAGGTCGATCTGGCGCGGTACGATTCCTCAGACACTGGCGAGGGGCGATCGCCTCTTGCCGTCGCGGAGTGAGCATGCCTTCCATCACGATGCCCCAGCTTGGCGAGTCTGTGGCCGAGGGAACGATCGGGAAATGGCTCAAGCGCCTGGGCGACCGCGTCGCGCGCGACGAGCCGCTGGTCGAAGTGATGACGGACAAGGTGACAGCCGAGATCCCCTCTCCGTTCGCCGGTGTGCTGAAGACGATCGTCGTCCCGGAAGGTGAGACGGTCCCGATCGGCGGCGAGATCGCCGTCGTCGAGGTCGAGGATGCCCAGGCCGGTCAGGATCCCGTTGTGGGCGAAGGCTCGAGTGGCGTCAAAGCGCCTCAGGCTTGCGCGAGCAGCATCCGGATCTCTGGAGATGCCCCCTCTGTCCGTGCGCCGTCGGACGGCGCGCCCGACCTCGCCAGGCCCGCCCCGCACCTCAGAGCCTCGCCACTCGTCCGCAAGCTGGTGGAAGAGCATGGCCTGGCTTTGCGAGACATTACGGGCACAGGCGCCGGCGGCCGGGTGACGAAGGATGACGTTCTGGCATTCATCGCGCGGCCGGTCGAGCAGCGCCCGCCGACGACGTTGGGCGGCCCGATGCCGGCCGGGCAGCCGGCCCCATCGCCCGCGAAGGCAGAGGAGGACGACGAGATCCCGCTCTCGCCCATGCGTCGCTCGATCGCCGAGCACATGGTGCGCAGCGTCCATACGGCTCCCCATGCCTGGTCTATGGTGGAGGTGGACGCCACACCGCTCGTCCGCTACCGCGAGTCGCTGGTGCCCGACTGGCATCGGCGGGAGGGCTTCGAGCTGACGCTGTTGCCGTTCTTCGCGAAGTGCGTGGTGGAGGCGCTGCGCGAGCATCCGCTGCTGAACGCGACCTGGGCGGACGACCGGATCGTCGTCAAAGGCCGCGTCAACCTCGGCATCGCCGTCTCGGTCGAAGATGGCCTGCTCGTACCGGTCATTCGGGACGCCGATCGGTTGAGCATTGCCGGCCTGGCGCTGGCGATCCACGACCTGACGGCGCGCGCCCGCGCGGGCCGCCTCACGTTGCCGGACGTCCAGGACGGCACGTTCACCGTGAACAACACCGGGGCGCTCGGCTCGATCGTCTCGCAGCCGATCATTCCCCAGCCGCAGGCCGGCATTGTCACGATGGAGGCGGTGGTCAAGCGACCGGTTGTGATCGACGACGCGATCGCCATCCGATCGATCATGAACGTCTGTCTCTCGTTCGACCACCGGGTGCTGGACGGCGCCGGGGCGCTGCGGTTCCTCCAGAGCGTGCGGCGGCGCGTTGAAGGTCTGGGTCCGGGTCCCGCGCTATACTGACCGCATGTCGCAGTTCGAGCTTCCCGTCGTCCCACGCACCGTCGCCCTGAGTCCCAACGCGCCGGCGCCGCGCGGCGAGCGCCCACCCTGGCTGAAGGTGCGCTTCCCTGGCGGGGAGCGCTTCCACGAGCTCCGGACGCTGATGCGGTCGCTCGACCTGCACACAATCTGCGAGGAGGCGCTCTGCCCGAATCTCAGCGAGTGCTGGGCCTACGGCACCGCCACGTTCCTGATCCTGGGCGATGTCTGCACGCGCAATTGCGGCTTCTGCAACGTCACGACAGGGCGACCCGTCGGCCTCGACCGGGAGGAGCCGGAGCGGCTGGCGAAGGCGGTCCGGGAGCTCAACCTGCGCCATATAGTGATCACCTCCGTCACTCGGGACGACCTGCCGGACGGCGGAGCGGAGATCTTCGCCAAGACGATCCAGCGCCTGCGTGAGTACGGCCCGGACCGCGGCATTGAGGTCCTCGTCCCGGACTTTCTCGGCAACTGGAAGGCGCTGGAGACCGTCATGGCCGCGCGCCCGGACATTCTCAACCACAACCTGGAAACGGTGCCTCGCCTGTACCACCGCGTGCGGCCGAAGGCGATCTACACGCAGTCGCTCGAGCTGCTCCGCAGGGCGCGCGACCTCGCTCCAGACGTCGTCACAAAGTCGGGCCTGATGGTGGGTCTGGGGGAGACGCGCGAGGAGTTGACCCGCACCCTCGAGGACCTGCGCGCCAGCGACGTGGACGTGTTGACGGTGGGCCAGTACCTGCGCCCAACGATGAAGCATCTGCCGATCGAGCGTTACTATGACCCGGCGGAGTTTGCCGACATCAAGGTTCGGGCGCTCGGGATGGGCTTCAAACACGTGGAGTCCGGGCCGTTAGTCCGCTCCTCGTACCACGCCCACGAGCAGGTTCCGGCAGGCTCGCGCTGAATTCTTCCGTCAACCCTTGCGACCAGTCCGGACGGGTCGTAGAATAGCGCTGCCGTGCGGTTCGAGGAGACTCAGCTCACCCCACCAAGGCTGGATCTGCTGTCCTTGCTTGACCAGTTGCAGGAGCAGATCGAAACAGCCGCGCGGGTGCCGATGACCGACAAGATCGTCGTCAGCTCAGACGGCCTGCTCGACCTGCTCGACGCGATCCGAAGCGTCCTGCCGCACGACGTCATCGAGGCCGAGCGCGTCATGCAGGAGCGGCACCGCCTCATCGAAGAGGCTCGCGACGAGGCGGCGCGGACGATCGAGGACGCGCGCGAGCAATCGAAGTTCATGCTTCAGGAGCACCACGTGCTGAAAGCGGCCGAAATGCGGGCCGAGCGGATCACCAACCAGGCCCAGCGGGAGGCGGACGAGATCATCGAGTCCGCGGACGACTACGTGCAGCAGCTCTTCGGGCGCATGGAAGAGGAAGCGCTGCGCATCGCCGGTGAAATCCGCAAGATCTCGGCGCGTCGCTCGTAGGCCGCCAGTCCCATGTCCAACGAGCCAGCCTCGACCGCGAACCAGCCTGCCTCGCCCGAGCCCGCCCAGAGCACCACACCGGTCGCCGCGCCCCAGCCGCCCCCTGCTACCCCACCCCCGACCGCGGCATCCCAGCCGCCGCGGCCACCGGAGCAGCCCCCCCGGACGGCTGAGCCGGCTCCGGCGCCCCCAGCCCCCCCAGCCCCCACCGCCGACCCGCGGGCGCCCGCCGTCGTGCGCGTCGAGGAGGTCCAACGGCCCGGCGGTGCGAGCGACGAGCTCCAGCAAGTCTTCATGCCGTTCTCCCTGACCGTCGGCGACGGGTTCAAGTTCGGCTGTGGACTGAGCATCGCGCTCGGTACAGCCCTGCTCATCGGCGTATTGACCCTGCTCATCATCACGCTGGCGGGCAGCCTGGCCGGCGTCCCCACGCCGTTCACGCCGCGCTGACCTAGAGGAAGACCAGCCCGATCACGGCCGCCGTCAGGACGATGGGAAGCGCGCCGAGGCGCGGCATGCCAACCATGGCCGCCGTGGCCGCGATCGCCAGCACCAGGCCGCGCAGGTCCGTGATGGCGCCCTCCGCCAGGCTGACCACCGTCGCGGCGTACAGGCCGATGACCACTGGTCCGAGCCCTCTGCGAATGGCCGGCATCCAGGACGAGCGGGACAGACGCCGCCACTGCGCGGCGACGAAGACGACCAGCGCAAACGTCGGCAGGTGCAGACAGACGAGGGTCACGATCGTCCCGGGCACTCCTCCGGCCCACTGCCCCATGAAGACGGCCGCCTGCGCGCCGGGGCCCGGGACGACGCGGCTCAGGGCAAAGCCGTCGGCGAACTGGCTCTGGGTCATCCAGCCGTAGCGACCGACGACCTCCCCCTGGACGAACGGCAGAGTGGCAGTGAAGCCGCCAAAGCTGATCAGCCCGGCCCGGAGGAAGAGCCAGCCGATCTGGAGCAGGCGAAGCGCCTGGTCGGCGTCAATCATCAGCCGCGACGGGACGCGGACGCCGCAACCAGACGCCGAAGCCACCCAGCACGAAGAGGACCACCGGCACGTCGAGATGGAGCACTGTGATGCCAAGGAACGCTGCCACGGCCAGCCCGATCTCGACCGGCCCCACCAGAGCCGTCGGGGCCATCTGGAGACACGCTGCCGCCACCAGCGCCACGCCAGCCGCGCTCAGACCACGGGTGAGCGAGACAACGATCGGCAGGAGGCCGAAGTGGCGGTACAGTTCGGTCAGCACGACCAGGAAGGCCGCGCCCGGAGGGATCAACGTCAGCAGCGCCACGAACGCCGCGCGGACACCCCCCAGCCGATACCCCACGATCAGAGACGTGTTCAGCACGTTCGCGCCCGGCAGCACCTGCGAGATCGCCGCGCACTCGAGGAACTGATGGTCGTCCAGCCAGCGATGCTGCCGAACGTACAGGTCGCGCAGGTGCGCGATCCTCGTGCCGCCGATGCTCGTCGAGCCGATGTAGAGCATCGCCCGGGCAAACGCCCCCGCGCGGGCGTCCTCCGTTCCTGTCGCCACACCACGCTCCATCGTTTCGACCCGATCCCCGCGAGACCATCCCTCCTGGCCGGTCGCGGCCGCGGGTCAGACGCGGAGTCTACCGTTCCGTGCGCGCTCCTGTGTGGGCCCGGTCCGTCTTACTCGACCCCGCTCACCTGGTGAGTGAGAACGATGGCGTCGGCCACCTCTCGCATGCTCTTGCGGTTGTTCATCGAGAGCTTCTGGATCTTGCGGAACGCCTCGGCCTCGGAAAGCCCCTGGCTGTCCATCAGGATCCCTTTGGCGCGCTCGACCACTTTGCGCGTCTCGAGCGCCTCTCGCGTGTCGATGACTTCCTTTTCGAGCGCTCGCAGCTCTCGGAAGCGGGTCAGGGCGACCTCGATCTGGGGCACGAGCTGCGCCTCGCCAAACGGCTTGACGATGTACGAGATGACGCCGGCCTCCTTCGCACCCTCCACGTACTCCCGATCCGAGTAGGCGGACAGCAGGAGCACCGGTGCGATCCGCTCTTCCGTCAGGATGCGCGCTGCCGAGATGCCGTTCATCTCCGGCATGCGGATGTCCATGATCACCAGGTCCGGGCGATATTCGCGCGCCAGGTTCACCGCGCTCACGCCATCTCCCGCCTCTCCAACTACCAGATAGCCGAGATTGTTCAGCATGTCCTTGAGATCCATGCGAGAGATCGGCTCATCTTCCGCGATCACAATCCTTCGTTGCGACAATTTCGCCTCCGGTTGCCCTGGCATCGGGTCTCCCTCTCGCCAACCCGCGCTGGTCAGCTATCTCGTAATCTCAGTCCAGACGTCACGTACGCCTTCGCTCTCAGAGCACGTGGGGCGCCGAGCAACGTCGCCGTAGCAACGATGCGCAAAGCCAACCGGTGACGGTTGGGCGTCGTGTCCAGATTCAACCCGGCACCCGCGCCATCTCAGGAACGTGTCGCGGCGAGACATGCGTACCCTGCCCTGCTACGCCGTGCGCCCCGGCTCGAGGCGCCAGCGCGGGAACGAGACGACGGCCATCACGCCATCGCCGTGCGCGCGCAGCTCGAACTGACCCTTCAAGTCTTCTCTTACCAGTGTACGGACGATCCGCAGCCCGAGGCCAGATTTCTCCAGGTCGAACTCCGCTGGCAGGCCGCCCCCATCGTCCACGATCTCGACTCGCATGCCCTCTTCGCTGTCGATCAGGCGCACGGCGATCGTGCCGCTCGAACGGTCGCGATAGCCGTGCTCGACGGCGTTCTGGAGCAGCTCGTTGATCACGAGGGCGCAGGAGGTCGCCTGTTGCGCCGGCAGGCGGAAGTTCTTGGAGCCCTCGAGTTTCAGCGAGATCTTCTTCTCCGGGTCGAGTGTCCCGTGCGTCACCTCCTGGAGCATCCGATTGGTGACTTCGTGGATGTTGATGATGCTGGCCTCGTCCTTCGACAGGAACTCGTGGACCACCGCGATGCTCAGGATCCGGCTCACCGTCTGGGTGAGCTGCTCCGCCACCTCGGGAAGCTCGGCGCGCCGCGCCTGGAGGCGCAGCAGCGCCGCTATGGTCTGGAGATTGTTCTTGACCCGGTGGTGGATCTCCTGGATCATCGCCGACTTGATCTTCAGCTCCTGCTCCTTGCGCACCTCATCCGTAATATCCTGGATCAGGACCACCGCCCCGTTGGCCCGACGTACGGAGCCCTTGAGCCGGCCCAGGAGGGTCCGCTCCTCGGTTGGCAGGAGCGGAACGGCCCGCTTGATCCAGATGAAGCCCTGTTCCTCGACACGCTGCTCCAGGCAGCGTCCCAGCTCCATGGCGCGGAAACAGACGTACTCGTTGGTGTCCAGCTCCGCGAGCTGGGTGTGGACCAGGCTGTCGGCAGACCCAAGCCGGCGGTAGAGGTGCTCGGCAACCGCGCTGATGTACTGGATCTGACCGTGCGCGTCGATCAGCAGGACGCCGTCATGGACGCCCATCCGTCCGAGCGCCTCGGTGCCTTCGAGCGCCCCGGAGACGACCAGCTCGCGCACGCGCGAGACCGCCCGGCGAAAGATCGCGCTGCGCTTGCGGAGCCGCTCGTGCTCCAGCATCGCCATGTCGCTCGAGACCGCCGCGACGACGCGGCCCCACTCGTCGTGCACGGGGAAGACCTCGTGCATCGTCGGCACGCCCCGAACCATCACGACGTTCACCAGCCGGCCACCCCGCCCGTCAAAGAGCGCCCGGAACACGGCCGGCGCATCGGCCCGGGTGAACTGCCGCCCAACGAGGCTCTCCGGGTACAGCGGAGGCACCGGCCGCGGCCGGCCCTGGGCCACGACGACCGCGTGATCGTTCGCCCGGACAAACAGCGCAACGTCCGCGCTGGTCAGGTCGGCCAGCAGGTCGAGCCCTTCAGCGATCCGGCGCAGCCTTCCCCGGACCGCCGCCTCCAGCGGCGGATCGGCAAGGCTTAGATTGAGGGGCGCTGGCGGCGCGTCTGCCGCGTCGTCGCTCGCGGCGCCGTTCCGCGCCGCGCCCGCGGCGGGCGCTTCGGCATTCGGAAGCGCGACGGTCTCGGTCATGTTGTGCAGTATACGGCCCCGGGGTGAACCCGGGGTGCTCCGTGCCCGCTGGGATCGTGGCGCAGCCAGCGTGACCCGACCGCGCGTCTGAGGTATGCTCGCCGAGAAGGGCGGCGCTGCTCCCGACGGGGATCGGACCCGCTGGCAGCGCGCCGATCGACAGCCACGGAGGCGACGTGTTCGAGTACTTTCCCAGCAACTACATGTGGTCCGCCGGCCTGAACCGCGTCCTTTCGAGCGGCGGACTGATCGGGGAGATCGACCAGGCCGGTCGCGAGCTGGCTCCGATCGCCGACCAGAACGACGACGCCGCCTGGTACGCGGCCTTCATGCGGCTGGGCGCCAAGATCCAGCGGCAGGGTGAGCGAGAGCTGGAGCAGGACCATCCACGCTCCGCACGCGAGACGCTGCTGCGTGCCTGCATCTACGCCCAGTGGGCCGCGGCGTTCCTGCCGGGCGACGACGCGCGCAAGCATGAGGCGCACCAGCAGTCGGTCGACCTCTGCAAGCAGGCGTGCAGCCTCTTCGAGCCGCCGCTCGAGTGGATCGAAGTCCCATACGAGGGCAGCAGCTTCCCGGCGATCTACGTGCCCGCTCGCGGCGTGACCGGACCGGCGCCGGCGGCGATCTTCCTGCCAGGCCTGGATAGCGCCAAGGAGCAGGGCCTGTCGTTCGGGCTGACGCTCGCCGAGCGAGGCATAGCCGTCCTCCTGCCGGACACGCCCGGGACCGGCGAGGCGCTCTTCTTTCGCAAGCAGTACGCGCGATACGACTACGAAGTGCCGGTGACCGCGGCGCTCGAGACGCTGCTCCTGCGCCCGGAGCTGGATCCGGCACGGATTGCCATCTCAGGGGTGAGCCTGGGCGGCTACTACGCGCCGCGGGCCGCCGCCTTCGAGCCGCGCTTCGCGGCCTGCGCGGCCTGGGGCGCCATCTGGGACTACCGTGAGGTCTGGGAGCGCCGCCGCGTGGTCAGCGTCACCTCTCCAGTCCCGAGTCCCCGCCACCAGCTCACCCTGGTCACCGGCACGCCGGACTTCGAGGCCGGGCTCCGCGAGCTGGAGAAGTGGCGTTTGGCCGGCGTGGCGGAGCGGATCCAGTGTCCTTTCCTGGTCACTCATGGCGAGGACGACCGCCAGATCCCGCTGGCCGACGCCTACAAGCTGTACGAAGCGGTCGGCGCCGAGGCCAAGGAGCTGAAGGTCTTCACCCGCGAGGAAGGCGGCGCCTCGCACTGCCAGAACGACAATCGCGTGCTCGGCGCGCACTACGTCGCGGACTGGCTCGAGGACACGCTGATCAAGGGCAAGCGACGATCCGGCGTCGTCGTCGGCTGAGTCGCGACAGAAGCTACGTGTCTGGAGGGGTCGCTATGTACGAGCCGTTCGACAACTACACCTGGAACCTGGGCGTCAATCTCGTCCTCGGCATGGGCGGGGTCATCGGCGAGGTCGACGAGGTGGTTCGCAAGATCGCGCCGGGAGCGGCAGCGAAGGATGAAGAGCTCTGGTACCAGGGCTGGCGCTCGTTGGCCGATCGGATTGCCGGCCTGGCCCAGCGGGACGACGCGGCGGGCCACTCCCTGTCCGGGGGCAATAAGTGGCTCAGA
>JADZDV010000219.1 GCA_020850915.1 Chloroflexota bacterium
CGACGGACGTGACCGGGTCGATCAAGCTCCCGGAGGGGGTAGAGATGGTGATGCCCGGGGACAACGTGAGGATGGAGATCGAGCTGGTGACGCCGGTGGCGCTGGAGGAGGGGGTGAGGTTTGCGATACGGGAAGGCGGGCGGACGGTGGGGGCTGGGGCGATCAGCGCCATCCTGTAGGCCCGCTCCCAGCTCGCCACGCGGCGCACTGTTGGCAGGCGAACCCTGAGGGCGAGAGAGCGCGGCGCGGTGTAGGAGAGAGTTATGGCAAAGCAAAGAATTCGCATTCGGCTGAAGGCGTTCGATCACAAGATCCTTGATCAGAGTGCGCAGCAGATCGTCGAGACGGCTGAGCGGACGGGGGCGCAAGTGGCGGGACCCGTGCCGCTGCCAACGCGGATCGAGAAGTTCACGGTCATCCGCTCGCCGTTCATCGACAAGGATTCACGCGAGCAGTTTGAGATGCGCACCCACAAGCGATTGATCGACGTGATGGAGCCGACTCCCAGGACGGTCGACGCGCTGGTCCGACTGAACGTGCCGGCGGGCGTCGATATCGAAGTCAAGCTATAGAGGGGACGCGTCGAGCCTGGCCGAAGGCGCCAGGCTCGACCTCCGTCTAGAGACCAGGGATAGAGTTGTGATTCGAGGCATACTCGGTCGGAAACTGGGGATGACACGCCTGTTCGATGAACGGGGCGTGGCGACGGCGACGACCATCATCGAGGCTGGTCCGTGCTGGGTCACCCAGACCCAGACCAATGAGCGGAAGAGCGGCCCCGCCGTGCAGCTCGGCTACGGGGAGACGAAGCCGAGCCGCCTGACGAAGGGCCAGCGGGGGCACCTGAAGGACCTGCCGCCGCTTCGCCACCTGCGTGAGGTGCCGGTGGACTCGACGGACGACGTCGCTGTTGGCGAGCGAGTTGACGTGGGGATCTTCTCGGAGGGAGAGGTGGTGGACGTCACGGGCACGTCGAAGGGCCGCGGCTTCCAGGGCGTCGTGAGGCGGCACCACTTTGGCGGCGGCCCCAAGACGCATGGCCAGTCGGACCGCTGGCGCGCGCCAGGCTCGATCGGCTCCGGCACGACGCCCGGGCGGGTGATGAAGGGCGTGAGGATGGCCGGTCAGATGGGGAACGAGCGCGTGACGGTGAAGAACCTACGGGTTCTGCGCGTCGATGCGGAGAAGAACCTGCTGGCGGTCCAGGGCGCGGTGCCCGGGCCGAACGGGGGCCTGGTGATCCTGCGAAAGGCGGCCCGCGTATGACGTCGCTGCAGGTGCGGAACATCCAGGGGGAAGTTGTCGGATCGCTTGAACTTGACGAGCGAGTGTGGGGTGTGCGTCCGAACGTGGCGCTGATGCACCAGGCGGTGGTGGCGCAGCAGGCGAACCGTCGTCGGGGGACCGCGAGCACGCTGACGCGCGGCCGGGTGGCTGGTGGGGGGAAGAAGCCCCGTCGCCAGAAAGGGCTGGGCATGTCACGCCAGGGCTCGACGCGAGCGCCGCACTGGCGTGGTGGCGGCGTGGTGTTTGGTCCGCACCCGCGCGACTGGCACCAGCAGCTTCCAAAGAAGATGCGGAAGCTGGCGATGATCTCGGCGCTGTCGTCCAAGGTGACCGATGACGCAGTGACGCTGGTGGACGGCATCCAGGCGCCCGGGGGAAAGACGAAGGAGATGCTGCGGGTGCTCGAGGCGGTCGGAGCCTCGCGCCGCGTGCTGATCGTCCTGGACGGAGCGGATCCGGCAGTGAGCCGGGCGACCGCGAACATCCAGAAGGTCCAGGCAGTCACACCGGACCGGATGACGCTGGTGGACGTCTTGAACGCCGATCGACTGGTGTTCACGACGGCGAGCGTGCAGGCGACCACCGAACGGTTGCTCAAGCCGGTACGGCCGCCGAGAGGGGCGAACCTGCCGCCGGCGCCGGCTGGGGCTGGAGCCGCTGCCACCGAGAGCGACGCGGCGACGGAGGAGTCGGCATGACGCTCACCGCGCACGAGATCCTGGTCAAGCCGATCGTGACAGAGAAGAACACGATGCTCAGTGAGAGCGGTCGGTACGCCTTCGAAGTTGACGTGCGAGCGAACAAGATCCAGATCCGCCAGGCGATCCAGGAGGTCTTCAACGTCGAGGTGACGGCGGTCAACATCATCCGAGTGCCTGGCAAGGTGAAGCGCGTGGTGCGCGGCCGGCGGCGGGTGAAACAGATCGCCGGGCGGACGAGGTCCTGGAAGAAGGCCGTGGTCAGCCTCAAAGAGGGACAGCGCATCGAGCTGTTCCAGGGAGTCTAGGAATGCCAGTTCGTACGTACAAGCCGACGACTCCCGGCCGGCGCGGGATGAGCGTCTCGACGTTTGAGGAGATCACGAAGCGCAAGCCGGAGAAATCGCTGACGGAGCCGCTCCGCAAGCGGGCTGGCCGCAACAGCCAGGGTCGGATCACGGTCCGGCACCGCGGGGGCGGACACAAGCGGAAGTACCGGATCATAGACTGGCAACGCCAGAAGACAGGTATTCCAGCCGAAGTGATCGCGATCGAGTACGATCCGAACCGCTCCGCGCGTATCGCGCTGGTGCAGTACGAGGACGGCGAGAAGCGCTACAGTCTGGCGCCGGCGGGCATCAAAGTGGGGGCGCGGATCAGCTCTGGGCCGAAGGCGGACATAGCAGTCGGCAGCGCGCTGATGCTGCGGGACATCCCGGTTGGCACCACGGTGCACAACGTAGAACTGCACCCGGGACGTGGCGGACAGCTCGCGCGGGGAGCGGGCACCGGGGTCCAGCTCATGGCGAAGGATGGGGACTGGGCCAGCCTGCGACTACCGTCTGGCGAGGTGCGGCGCGTCCACCTCACCTGCACGGCAACCATCGGCACGGTCGGCAACGCGGAGCATGCAACGATCAAGCTGGGGAAGGCGGGCCGCTCCCGCTGGCTCGGGCGACGGCCGACGGTCCGCGGATCGGCGATGAACCCGCGCGACCATCCCCATGGCGGGGGTGAAGGGAAGGCGCCGATTGGTGGCCAGCCCCAGACGAAGTGGGGCAAGCCCGCGATGGGCAAGAAGACGCGGCGGCGGAAGGATACCGACCGCTTCATCATCCGGCATCGGAAGTAGGCGGATCAGGTCCTGGAGGCAAGGAAGCAGTGAGTCGGTCAACGAAGAAAGGGCCGTACGTCGATGCGAAGCTGTTCACGCGAGTGAGCGCATTGAACAGCAGCGGCCAAAAGCAGGTTATCAAGACGTGGTCGCGTGACTCGACGGTCTTTCCGGAGTTCGTCGGGCACACGACCGCGGTGCACGACGGCCGCCGGCACGTGCCGATCTACGTCACGGAGAACATGGTCGGGCACAAGCTTGGCGAGTTCGCTCCCACCCGCACGTTCCGCGGCCACACGGCGCGCGGCGGCGAGCGCTCGAGCTCGGCGCGGTAGGAGCGAAGCATGGCAGGGAGTGGACTGGAAGCCAGAGCGAGCGTGAAGGGCGTGCAGATCTCGCCCCAGAAAGTGCGTCTGGTGCTGGACGTCATCCGCGGCAAGCCGGTTGACGAGGCCGAGGCGATCCTGCGCTATCTTCCGCACAAGGCAGCCGGGCTGGTCGGCAAGGTGCTGAAGTCCGCTGTGGCGAACGCGGACAATAACTACAACCTGGACATCGCGGAGCTGTACGTGTCGCACGCGAGCGCGGACGGGGCGGGCATGCTAAAGCGGTGGCGGCCGCGAGCGCGCGGAAGGGTGAACCGAATTCTGAAGCGATCCAGCCATATCACGCTGGCGGTGCGGGAAAAGGGAGCGTAAACGATGGGACAGAAGGTCCAGCCGAACGGCTTCCGCCTGAGCGTCGCCAGGAATTGGCAGGCGCACTGGTATGCCACCCGGCGCTCGTTCACGGACTATCTGCAGGAGGACCTGCGAGTCCGGTCGATGATCATGCGGAGGTTGGCCGACGCAGGCATCTCGAGGGTGGATATTGAGCGGTCGACCAACCAGATGACCGTGACGATCCACGCGGCGAAGCCAGGTATTGTGATTGGCAAGAGCGGCGTGAAGGTTGAAGAGCTGCGAAGGAACCTGGAGGCGCAGACGGACAAGAAGGTCCGAGTCACGATCCAGGAGATCCGGCAGCCGGAGCTGGACGCGTACCTGGTTGCTCGAAGCGTGGCCGATCAACTGGAGAAGCGCGTCGCGTTCCGCCGAGCGATCAAGCAGTCAGTAACACGAGGCATGCGCTTCGGCGCGAAGGGCATTCGGGTGCAGGTTGCCGGGCGGCTTGGCGGCTCGGAGATGTCCCGCACCGAGTGGGACCGCGATGGGCGTGTGCCGCTCCACACGCTGCGGGCGGACATCAGCTTTGGGATTGCTGAGGCGAGGACGACGTACGGGGTCATCGGCGTGAAGGTCTGGATCTACCGTGGCGATCTGGCGACGGACGGTCGGGAGCCGCAGCCGAGCGCGAACGCGCAGCGAGGCGCCGGACGGCCGGGCGCGCGCGGCCCGCAGGGCCGAGGGGCGGGCCCCGCTCGACCGGGCGCCGCGGTAGCGGAGCGCCCGGCGGTGGTCGAGGCGCCAGCGCGGGTGGAGGCGGCAGCTCCATCCCAGGCGGTGCCCAGGGCGGCGCCGGAGGCTGACGGCGGGGAGGCGCTCTGATGCTTCAGCCGAAGCGGACGAAATTCCGAAAAGTCCATCGCGGCCGGATGAGCGGGATGGCGCAGTCCGGCAACACGATCGCGTTTGGCGAGTACGGCGTGCAGGCGCTGGAGCCGGCCTGGATCACGGCGCGACAGATCGAGGCCGCTCGCCGCGCGATCACGCACCACCTGCGCCGCGGTGGCAAGGTGTGGATCCGGATCTTTCCGGACAAGGTGGTGACGGCCAAGCCGGCTGAGACCCGGATGGGGAGCGGCAAGGGCGCGCCGGATCACTGGGTGGCGGTTGTGCGACCGGGTCGGATGATGTTCGAGGTCGCTGGGGTGCGGCCGGAGCTGGCGAAAGAGGCGCTGCGGCTGGCGGCGCACAAGCTGCCGATCCAGACGAAGTTTGTCGAGAAGCACGAGGTGGGCGTCGAATGAAGCGCGAGGACTTCAGCGCCCTGGACGAGCTGGGGTTGGAGCGACGGCTCGCCGAGCTGCGAGCCGAGCGGTTCAACCTGCGGTTCCAGCAGGCGACCCGCCAGCTCACGAACACGAGCCGGCTGCGAGAGGTGCGTCGGGATATTGCGCGGGTGCTGACCCGCCAGACCGAACTCGAGCGCGAGCAGGGTGAGGAGTGAGCCAGAAGATGGAGCTGTTGCCACACGAGGCGCGCCGGCGCACGAAGATTGGCCAAGTTGTCAGCGACAAGATGGACAAGACGGTGGTGGTCGCCGTCGAGCGGATCGTCCAGCACCGGCTGTACGGGCGATCGATTCGGCGGACGAAGAAGTACCACGCCCACGACGAGGAGAACCGCTGCAAGATCGGCGACAAGGTGGTCATCGCCGAATCGCGGCCGATGAGCAAGACGAAGCACTGGGCGGTGCGCGAGATCATCGGCCATGACGTCGTCGCTACCCTGCCGAAAGTGACGGAGTAGGACGCCATGATCCAGGTACAAACCAGGCTGAAAGTGGCCGACAACACGGGGGCGCGGGAGCTGATGTGCATCCGCGTCATCGCTGGCGGCGCCAAGACCGTGGCGACGGTCGGCGACGTAGTCGTGTGCGCGGTGAAGCAGGCCGTGCCGGGCGGCTCGGTCAAGAAAGGCGACGTGGTCAAGGCGGTGGTCGTGAGGACGGCCAAGGAGTACGGGCGGCCGGACGGCTCCCACATCCGCTTCGACGACAACGCCGCGGTGATCCTGGCGGACTCGTCGAACCCGAAGGGAACGCGCATCTTCGGTCCCGTCGCTCGCGAGCTGCGCGACAAGAACTACATGAAGATCGTGTCGCTCGCCCCGGAGGTGCTGTGAGATGGCCCTACAGAAGATACGACGGGACGACACGGTCGAGGTGATCGCCGGGTCGGAGAAAGGCAAGCGAGGAAAGGTTCGGACGATCGACCGCGTGAAGGGCCGCGCGGTCGTGGCCGAAGTCAACCTCGTGAAGAAACATCAGAAACCGCAGCCTGGCGTGCGCCAGGGCGGCATCATCGACATCGAGGCGCCACTGGCGATCTCGAACCTGATGGTGGTCTGCCCATCGTGCGACAAGCCGAGCCGCATCGCGATCGTGCCGCAGCCTGGTGTCCGCGAGGGTCGCGCCCGCCAGTGCAAGCGGTGCGGCGCGCAGTTGTAGGAGGAGTCGATGGCCACAACCGAGCGTGTCAAGCCGCGGCTCCTGGAGCGGTACCAGCGCGAGATCCTACCGGCGATGCGCCAGGAGTTCAACTACCCGAACGTAATGGCCGTGCCGCGTCTGACGAAGGTCACGGTGAACATTGGCGTGGGGGAAGCGAAGGACAACTCGAAAGCGCTGGACGCGGCGAGCAAGGACCTGGCGGCGATCACCGGCCAGAAGCCGGCGGTGCGGCGGGCAAAGAAGTCGATCGCGCAGTTCCGGCTGCGGGCGGGCATGCCCGTCGGGTTGATGGTCACCCTGCGGGGCGACCGGATGTACGAGTTCCTGGATCGGCTGCTGAACGCGGCGCTCCCGCGCGTGCGGGACTTTCGTGGCGTGCCGGTCAAGTCGTTTGACGGGCATGGCAACTACACGCTGGGACTGCGGGAGCAGTTGATCTTCCCGGAGATCGACTACGACAAGATCGACAAGCTGCGTGGGCTCGAGGTGAGCGTCGTCACGACGGCGAAGAGCGACATCGAGGCGCGCAGGCTTCTGGAGCTGTTCGGGGTGCCGTTCCAGCGGCCGGAGCAGAGCGGGGCGCGAGCGGCGTCCTAGACAGAGACGAAGAGAAGCGGATAACCGGCGTTCCAGATGGAGCAACAAGTTGGCTAAGAAATCGTCGATTGTACGATCAAAGCGACCGCCGAAGTTCCGCGTGCAGCAGCACAATCGATGCGAATTGTGCGGCCGCCCACGCGCGTACATGAGGAAGTTTGGCACGTGCCGCATCTGTTTCCGACGACTCGCGCTCCTGGGGGAGATCCCCGGCGTCACGAAGTCGAGCTGGTAGGAGAGCCACCATGTCGATGACCGATCCTATCGCCGACATGCTGACCCGCATTCGCAACGGGGTCCAGGCGCGCCATGAGAGCGTCGAGATGCCGTCGTCGAAGATGAAGGTCGCGATCGCGCGCGTGCTGAAAGACGAGGGGTTCGTCAAGAACTACCAGGTGCTCGAGAAGGGCGCCTTTAAGGTGCTCCGGATTGACCTGTCGTACGCGGGGCGCAAGGAGCCGGTGCTGACCGGCATCAAGCGTGTGAGCAAGCCGGGGCTGCGGGTCTATACGGGCTACGCGGAGATCCCGCGTGTGTACGGCGGCCTTGGAGTAGCGGTGATCTCGACGCCCGCGGGCGTCATGAGCGGGCAGCAGGCCCGCCGCCAGAAGGTTGGCGGCGAGGTCATCTGCCACGTCTGGTAAGGGAGGCTGTCGTGTCAAGAATTGGGCGTCAGCCGATCCAGGTCCCCGCCGGGGTCGAGATCGGGCTCGAGGGCAGCCGGATGGCTGTCGAGGGGCCAAGGGGCCGGTTGGAGCGCGAGCTGCCCGCGGCGATGCAGATAGTCCGGGAGAACGGCACGATCACCGTGCAGCGACCGTCTGAGTCGCGCGCGCACCGGTCGCTCCACGGCCTGACGCGCACGTTAGTGGCGAACATGGTCACCGGCGTGACGCAGGGCTTCGAGAAGCGGCTGGAGATCCACGGCGTGGGCTACCGTGCTACGCAGACATCGTTCGGCATCCTGTTGCAGGTGGGCCACTCGCATCCGGTGGAGTTCCCGGCGCCAGAGGGCATCGAGCTCCGGGTGGAGCCTGGCAACCCGCTGCGCATCGTGGTGTCAGGCGCCAACAAGGAGACCGTTGGCGAGACGGCCGCGCTGATCCGGCGAGTCCGCAAGCCGGAGCCGTACAAGGGCAAGGGCATCCGCTACGCGAACGAGGTGGTCCGTCGGAAGGCTGGCAAGGCCGGCAGCAAGAAGAAGTAGGTAGCACGTGCGAATTATCCGAACGGTCAAGAGAGGCGACGCGCGCGGGCGGCGAATTCGACGCCATCGTCGCGTGCGCGCGAAGGTCTCTGGCACGCAGCTTCGGCCCAGGCTGGCCGTGTTCCGCAGTCTGAGCCACATCTACGCTCAACTCATCGACGACACGACGGGGCACACGCTGGTGGCCGCCTCCACGCTGGAGCCGGCCCTGCGCGAGACGTTGCAGGGGCCGAAGACGGAGCGGGCGCGGACGGTTGGCAAGACGATCGCGGAGCGGGCGAAGGAGAAGGGGATCGAGGCCGTGGTGTTCGACCGCGGTGGCTTCCTCTACCACGGACGTGTCAAGGCGCTGGCGGATGCCGCCCGCGAGGCCGGCCTGGTGTTCTAAGGAGTAGCTATGCCGAGAATTGATCCAACCGGCCTCACGCTCGAAGAGAAGGTGGTGCGCGTCAATCGCGTGGCGAAGGTTGTCAAAGGCGGACGCCGGTTCAGCTTCAGCGCGCTCGTGGTGGTAGGCGACGGCCAGGGCATCGTTGGGGCCGGGCTGGGCAAGGCGAACGAGGTGCCGGACGCGATCCGCAAGGGCGCCGAGGTGGCCAAGCGCTCTCTCGTCCGGGTACCGCTCCAGGGCGTGACGATCCCGCACCTGATCTTCCAGGATTTTGGGGCCGCGCGGGTGATGCTGAAGCCCGCCGCGCCTGGAACCGGGGTCATCGCCGGCGGCGCGGTCCGCGCCGTGGTGGAGGCTGCCGGGATTCACGATATCCTGACCAAGTCGCTTGGGAGCTCGAACCCGGTCAACCTGGTGCGAGCGACCATGGCGGCGCTCCAGAATCTGAAGGACCCGGCCGACGTGGCGGAGCGACGCGGCAAGGAGCTGCGCGAGCTGGTGCCGGTTGGGAGGCTGTAAGCCGTGGCCGAAGACACGTCCACGATCAGAGTCAAGCTGGTGCGAAGCGCCATTGGCTGTCCCCAGCGGCAGAAGGAGACAGTCCGGTCACTCGGGCTGCGAAAGCTGCACCAGGTGGTCGAACAGCCCGACAACGAGGCGATCCGCGGCATGATCTTCCGCGTGAAGCACCTCGTCGAGGTGGTATCGGAATGAAGCTTCACGACCTCCGAGCGCCAAAGGGCGCTCGCAAAGCACGGCGCCGCATTGGCCGCGGTGCCGGCTCCGGCCGGGGCACGACGGCTGGCAAGGGGCAGAAGGGCCAGCAGGCCCGAAGCGGCCCGAACCCGCCGGCCTGGTTCGAGGGTGGCCAGTTCCCGCTGGCCAAAAGGCTGCCGTACCGCCGCGGGTTCACCAACCCGAGCCGGGTGGAGTACCAGCCAGTGAACCTTGACAAGCTCGCGGAGTTTCCGGCCGGGTCGACGGTCGGCCCGCGGGAGCTGATCCAGGCGGGACTGCTGGACGACGACGAGCTTGTGAAGGTGCTGGCGCACGGCGAGCTATCGCACGCGCTGAACGTTCGGGCCCACAAGTTCTCGAAGACCGCGCGTGACAAGATCGAGGCCGCCGGAGGCTCGGTCGAGGAGATCCCTCATGGGTATGCTGAACGCACTGCTTAGAGCTTTTCGGCTGCCCGACCTGCGCCAGAAGCTGATCTTCACGGCAGCTATGCTGCTGTTGTTCCGCTTCATCTCGCACGTCCCGGTACCCGGGGCGAACCTCGAGTCGCTGCGGCAGTTGTTCGAACAGAACCAACTGGTCGGGATGCTCGATCTGTTCTCAGGCGGGGCGATGGCGAACTTCTCCATCGCGGCGATGGGGGTCTACCCGTACATTACAGCGTCGATCATCATGCAGTTGATGGTGCCGACCATTCCGCAGCTCCAGGAGCTGTCCAAGGAGGGGGAATCCGGCCGGAACAAGATCAACCAGTACACGCACTGGTTGACGATCCCGCTGGCGGCACTCCAGGCGTACGGTATGCCGCAACTGCTGAACGCGACGCTGCCACAGCCGGTGATCGAGAACTTCGGCTTCGACGTCAATCCGCTGGGAACGCTCTCGATCGTCATCACGATGGTAGCTGGCACGATGCTGCTGATCTGGTTCGGCGAGCTGATCACGCAGTATGGCATTGGCAACGGGATCTCGATGATCATCTTTGGCGGCATCGTGGCGCGCATGCCGTTCCTGATCGGACAGAACCTGTTCGCTGGGAACAACGTGGGCGCGCTGGTCATCTTCACGATCATTGGCGTGTTCACGATCGCGGGCATCATCTACGTGTACGAGGGACAGCGGAAGATCCCGGTGGAAGTGGCGAAGCGGATCCGCGGGAACAAGGTCTATGGTGGCCAGAAGACCCACATCCCGCTCAAGGTCAACTCAGCCGGCATGATCCCGCTGATCTTTGCGCAGTCAATCATGATCTTCCCCGGCACACTGGCGGGGTACTTCCTGGCGAACGACAATGAGTACGTGCGGACTGTTGCCAGGTTCATCTACGACATCTTCAACCTGCAGACGTCCGGTATCTACTGGGTGCTCTACTTCGTGCTGGTGGTGGCGTTCACGTTCTTCTACGCGGTTGTCCTGTTCCAGCAGCAGAACATCCACGAGAACCTCCAGCGCCAGGGCGGGTTCATCCCAGGTATCAGGCCGGGGCGTCCCACGGCGGAGTACCTGTACAAGGTGCTGATGCGGATCACCCTGGCCGGGGCGCTGTTTCTCGGCTTTATCTCGGTGCTGCCCTTTCTGGCGCAGTCGGTGACCAATACGCAGGCGCTGACGCTCTCGTCGACGGCGCTCCTGATCCTGGTTGGCGTGGCGCTGGACACGATGCGCCAGCTCGAGGCGCAGCTCATCATGCGTGATTACCGCGGGTTCATCCGCTGAAGGAAGAGATGTACGTAGTGTTGTTGGGACCACCCGGCGCCGGGAAGGGGAGTCAAGCGCCGATCCTCGCCGAGCGACTGGGCGGGGTCCACATCTCCACGGGGGACATGCTGCGGGCCGCGCTGAAGAACGGCACGCCGTTTGGGCTGAAGGCGAAAGCGTACATGGAGCGTGGCGATCTCGTGCCGGACGACATCGTGCTGGGCATGCTGATCGAACGGCTCGAGCAGGCCGACGCGTCGGAGAGCGCCGTGCTGGACGGTTTTCCGCGCAACCTGTTCCAGGCGGAGCAGTTGGACCGGGCGCTGGAGGAGGCTGGCAAGGGCGTGAGCTGCGCGGTGAACGTGCGAGTCCCAACCGACATTCTGGTTGAGAGACTTGCTGGGCGGTGGACGTGCAGCCGATGCGGGTCGATCTACCATGAGCAGTTCCGGCCGCCGAAGCAGGCGGGAGTCTGCGACAACTGCGGCGGCGAGCTGCGCCAGCGGGCGGACGATCGGCGGGAGGCGGTGGAGCGACGGCTCGAGGTGTACCAGCAGGAGACGGCGCCGCTGATCGAGTTCTACCGGAGCAGCCAGCGCCTGGTGGATGTCGACGGCGATCAGGCGCCTGAGCGTGTCACCTGGGAGCTGCTGGCCGCGATGGAGCGATGTCAGCCCGTGTGATCAGGCGGGCGGGTGAATTCATGCTATACTTTTCGTTTGGGCGCGACCTGGCGCGCCGTCTGGAAGGCGCAACAAGATGAAGGTTCGAGCGTCAGTGAAGGCGCGGTGCGAGCGCTGTAAGATCATCCGACGCAATCGGGTGGTGTTGATTATCTGCAGCAATCCGCGACACAAGCAGAAGCAGGGATAGGGGCGGGGCAACCCGCCCACTACGAGGGAGGCCTGGTTGGCACGAATCGCCGGCGTCGACATCCCACGCGACAAGAAGGTCCACGTCGCGCTGACCTATATCTACGGTATCGGTCCGACGACCAGCGGCAAGGTGCTGGGGCGGACGAACATCAACCCGGACACGCGCGTGCGGGACTTGACGGACGACGAGGTCAACCGCATTCGAGAGATCGTGGACCGGGAGCTGAAAGTTGAGGGCGACCTCCGGCGAGAGGTGAACCTCAACATCAAGCGGCTGATGGAGATCGGCTGCTACCGTGGGCTTCGACATCGGCGAGGCCTGCCCGTGCGAGGACAACGCACGCGGACGAACGCGCGCATGCGCAAGGGTCCGCGGCGCACGGTTGCTGGCAAGAAGAAGGCGGCCGCGAAGAAGTGAGTCGCGATTCGCACATGGTGAGGAGCAACGTTGGCTGAGCGCAGAGGACGGGCACGGACGCGTCGGCGAGAACGGAAGAACGTTCCGGTTGGCCGGGCCTACATTCAAAGTAGCTTCAACAACACGATCGTGACGATCACCGATCCCGTTGGCAACGCGCTGGCGTGGAGCAGTTCGGGCGCCTCGAACTTCAAGGGGTCACGCAAGAGCACGCCGTACGCGGCTGGTCTGGCGGCCGAGTCCGCGGCGAAGAAGGCGATGGAGCACGGCGTCCGGCAGGTCGAGGTGTTCATCAAGGGGCCTGGCTCTGGACGCGAGGCGGCGATTCGGTCTATTCAGGCGGCCGGCCTGATGGTCAGCAGCATTGTCGACGTCACCCCGATCCCGCACAACGGTTGCCGGCCGCCCAAGAAGCGGCGTGTCTAGCCGGCACGTTCCTGACCTCGAGCTGGAGGTTCGATGGCTCGCTATATAGGCCCGGTCTGCCGTCTGTGCCGGCGTCAGGGCACGAAGCTGTTCTTGAAGGGCGAGCGCTGCTTCACGCCGAAGTGCGCGATCGAGCGACGCCCAACGCCGCCAGGCGACCACGGCCAGCGGCGGCGGAAGGTCTCAGACTACGGGGAGCATCTCAAGGAGAAGCAGAAGGTCCGCGCCATGTATGGCGTGCTGGAGGCGCAGTTCGAGAAGCATTTCTCGGACGCCCAGCATCGCAAAGGGCGAACCGGAGAGAACCTGCTGGTGATCCTGGAGTCGCGGCTGGACAACGTGGTGTACCGGCTCGGCTTCGCGGACTCACGTAAGCAGGCGCGGCAACTAGTACGGCATGGCCACATCACGCTCAACGAGCGGCGGACGAACATCCCGTCCGCGCTGGTGCGAGAAGGGGACCGGGTCGGAGTCTACGAGAGCAGCCGCTCCAGCGAGTACTTCAAGATCGCGCAGGAGACGATGGGGAAGAAGCTAATCCCGCGCTGGCTGGAGCTGGACGCAGGCTCCATGACGGGCCGCGTCACGCGGTTGCCGGCTCGCGACGACATCGAGTCCACCATCAACGAGCAGCTCGTCGTCGAGTTCTACTCCCGTTAACTGTGACGTCGGCGCGCCTGACGCCGGCCTGGTACCGAGCCGAAAGGAGGCTCGCAGTTTGACTGAAGACCTGAGTCCTCGAGTTGAAACGCTCCGCGAGACGGAGACCAGTGGCGAGTTTCAGATCGAGCCGCTCGAGCGTGGCTTTGGTGTGACGCTGGGCAACGCACTGCGCCGCGTGTTGCTCTCCTCCCTGCCGGGCGCGGCGGTCACGTCGATTCGTGTCGACGGGATCTACCACGAGTTCGACACCGTGCCGGGTGTCAAAGAGGACACGACCGAGCTGATCCTGAACGTCAAGCAGATTCGGATCAAGAGCCACACGGACCAGCCAGTGCAGATGCGCATCATGGCGACAGGCCCTGGCGTGGTGACGGGGGCGGACCTGATCTATCCGGCCGAGGTGGAGATCGCGAATCCGGAGCTGCACCTGGCGACGCTGGACGGGCCGGACTCGCGGCTC
>JADZDV010000220.1 GCA_020850915.1 Chloroflexota bacterium
CTGGCAGTGATAATCTGCCTGGTTAGCGTCTTCCAGGGCGCAGATCCAGCCCGGGCAGCGCCAGCGGTCCAGATGCTTGTGCGCGCTGGATTTGACGGAGCCGGCAAGATCGGAGGCTGGCTGCCTCTTGACGTCGACATTCGCAATGACGGGGACGATTTCGACGGCGAGCTGCAGATCAGCGTGCTGGACACCAACGGCAATCGGCCCGCGTTTGCGTCCGCCCCCACCATCTTTACTGCGCCGATCTCCCTTCCGAAGCGAGCACGCAAGCGCTTCCAGATGGAAGTCCGCCTCATCTCGCCCAGCTCCAAGATGCGGGCGGTCCTGACTGACGGCACCAGCTCAGTGCTGGAACAAGATGTTTCGCTCGCCCGGGTGACGGGCGGAGACGTCCTCTGCGGGGTTGTGTCCCGCACCGCGAGCGCGCTCGACTTTCTACCGAGCCTCGAGCTTCCGCCACCGCTGCGCCGTGTCAGACTGGCGCGGATGGACGTGACGGACATCCCGGTCAAGCCGCAGCTCATGACATCGCTCGACTGCATGATCGTCAACAACGTTCCAACGTCGACCCTGGACGACGGTCAGCGCGATGCGATCCGGAGCTGGGTCGCTAGCGGTGGGCTCTTGATCGTCGCTGGCGGCGCGAGCTGGCAGCGAACGATGCAGGGCCTGCCCGCGGATCTCCTGCCAGTGCGGCTGACCGGCCTGCAACCGCTTGATCGACTCGACAACCTCTCAGATTTTGCGCGCGACCAGCTTCCGGCCGGCCAGTGGCTGGCATCCCAGGCCATCACCACAGACGGTAACTCCGTGGTGGACCAAGATGGCATACCGATCCTCGTCGCGGTCAAGCGCGGCCTCGGATCGGTCTTCTATCTCGCGCTGGACCCGTCAACTCCGCCGCTCCGCGGTTGGAACGGGTCGGTCAACCTGTGGCGCTACGTCCTGTCGCACAGCTCGACAGGCACATCTTTTGGCCAGTCCAATTCCAGCAACTACACCAATTGGGGCCGGTCGCCGCGCAGTGCGCTGACCGACATCTCCGCCCTTCGCCTGCCGTCTCCGGCACCGCTGGTGGGCGTGCTCGTGCTCTTCTTATTGTCGGTCGGCCCGGGCAATTACTTGCTGTTGCGACGACTTGGCCGTCTCTCGTGGGCGATCGTCACCGTTCCGCTGACGACGATGATCTTTAGCCTGCTGGCGGTGGGAGTGGCGAACGCCAACCGCGACAGCGACTCCGTGATGACCAAAGTCGCGATCATCCGCGGCCTTCCCACGTCGCCGCTGGCCTACAGCCGCGCCTACGTTGGCATTCTCTCGCGTCGGCAGTCGACCTACGACATCGTCGGAGAGAACGGGTCTCTGGTGTACGGGCAGTGGTATCCCCTTCCGCGCGACACGTCCTCAGAGGGAGCGAGTTGGACGCTGAAAGTTCAGACGGGCCCACAGCCTGAGGTGCCAGAGCTGAACCTGGCCGCTGGCTCCCTCGGGACCATCGCCGCTGACAGTCAGTTCCGGCTGGGGGGCGGCCTGGAGGCTGACCTCCAGACGGACGGGCAGGCGATCTTTGGCACACTGACGAACCACACGGGCTCGCCCATCTCGGACGGTTTCTTGATCCTGGATTACTCCTTCCTCAAGATCGGCGACTTCAAGGCGGGCGAGACCCGAGATGTCAGTTTCCCGCTCGCTGCCCAGGGCTCCGCGGGCTATGGGCAGCCGAATTCCTTTGCCGCGAACCTCTACCCGTCGGGCACCCCGACCAAGAAGCCGACGGATGCCGCTCGCCGAGACGTGCTGGACCAGTCGTTCGCTTCGCTGAGCCCTGGGTTCGGGACAAGCCGCCTGGACCTGTTCGGCCTGAGCTTCCTTGGCTGGATCGAAGGCAGCGGCATGGACGTCACACTTCGGGACAGCCACCCGACGGTGATCGACAACACGATGTACCTGGCGACCCTGCCGGTCAAGCTTCCGCGAGGGTACGAAGGAGAGATTCCCGCCCCGCTCGTCATGCATCGGCCAATCGGGCTGACGACGGCGAGCCGGCAGGCATTTGGCTCTTACCTCCTGTCCGCGGGTGAATCCATCGCCCTGCAGTACACCATTCCAATCCCCCTCAGCCGATTTCTCCTGAGCCGCCTGGATGTGCAGATCGATGGCCGAGTGCGCGGCCCCCGCGGCGCCTCAACGCCGCTCGGTGAGATCTCTCTGTTCAACTGGCGCACCGCGGAGTGGGATGAGTACAGCGTCAGTTTCGGCTCGCAGACGATCGTCTCACCGCTGAGGTACATCTCGGGGTCTGGAGACGTGCGACTCCGCTATACGTTCCGGCCGCCAACCAATACGGCGGCGACGGCCGTGGACATCAGCCGTCTCGACGTTCTGCCAGTGGGAGTGATGCGGTGAGCCTGATCGAGCTGGCCAACTCGGGACTCAAGGTCGGAGACCGGGTCGTTCTCCAGCGCATCGACCTGCGGCTCGAGGAGACGGAGTCGATCGGGCTCGTGGGACCGAACGGCTGTGGCAAGACGAGCGTCCTGCGGCTGGTGGCGGGACTGGAGCGACCGACCTGGGGCCGTGTCATGGTGGACGGCTTTGATACGCGCAAGCACGCTGACGCGGTCCGGCGACGAGTGGGCTATGTGCCCGAACAGCTCGGCGTCTATCCCGGACTGTCCATCTGGCAGTTTCTGGAGTTCTTCGCGTGCTGCGCTGGCATGGCCGCGATCGAACGGAAGACGACGATCGAGACGTTTCTGAAGGTCGTGGATCTCTACGACGTTCGGCAGTTGGAGGCCGCGCAGCTCTCGCGGGGCATGCGACGACGCCTGGCGCTCGCCCGTGCGCTCGTGACCAACCCCACGGTGCTCCTGCTCGACGATCCGCTTGGCGGCCTCGACGCGCGCGGACGGATCGAGATCCTGGAGGTGCTTCGCGAGCTACGCAGCATGGGCACGACTATGATCGTCTCTGGACACCTTCTCGGCGATATTGTCCGATTGTGCAGCCATGTCGCGGTGATGCGCGAGGGTCGAGTCATCAAGTGTGGCCCGGTTCTCGCCGTGCTCGACGATCACGATGGAGGGCAGCAGGTCGAGATGGAGGTCGTGCTGGGCGAGTCGACCGCGGCGGCGCTCCTGGCGCATGAGGGAGACGTCTCCAATGTGAGCGTGGACGGGCACGTCGTGGGCTTCACGTTCACCGGCGACCAGATCGCGCTGGCGACACTGCTGGATCGCCTGGTCGAGCAGGGCGTGCAAGTCGCCCGGTTTGCACCGGCGCCGCGGCTCTACGACGAGTTGGCGGCGAGTCTCAGCGAAGGCAACCCGCAAGCTGCCACCCGGGGAGCACGCTAGTGTGGACCGCCATTCTCAACAAGGAGCTGACCTCGAGGTTGCGCGGCCGCCTCGCGTACGTGCTGCTCACGCTGATGGCCGCCGCCTCCACAGGCCTGGTGCTGGCCGGTTTCTGGCTCGTGGTGTTGAACGTCCCGACGCTGGTGCCGTCGATCGGCAGCGCCGTTGGCACCGGTACGGCCTCGGCGACGATTCAGACGCTCGTCGGTAGCGCACGAGGGACCTTCCTGTTCCTGGCACTGGCGATCTGTATGGTGGCGGCCGTCCTGGCTGTTGCGCCGGCCATCGCGAGCAGCGCCGTCACCAGCGAGCGAGAGGCCGGGACGTACGATCTCCTGCTTGGGACCGGAATCCCAGCCGGGTCGCTGGTGTTTGGCAAGCTGATCGCGGCGGTGGCATTCGCTCTGCTGCTGAGTCTGACCTCCTTGCCAGGATTTGCCATCGCCTGGATGTTTGGAGGCGTGGCCACCAAGGACGCCGCGATCGCTCTCGTCGTCGTTCTTGCAACGGTCATGTTCGTGTCTGCTTGTGGTCTGTTCGTCTCGGCGCTCTCCCGTTCATCAGTCCTCGCGTCTCTCGCCGGTTATGGACTGGCGTTCTTCATCGGACTCGGAACGCTGCTCGTCTACATCGTCGGCGCGTCGACGCAGAACGAGGCGATTGTTCGCCCGCTGCTGTCGCTCAACCCGTTCATCGCGCTGGCAACGATCCCCGACCAGCTTGCGCTCCAGGTCGCTCAGACCATGCCGTTCCAGTATCGATCGATGCTGGATCTCTCCGCTCAGGACTGGCTCGGTATGTCGCTCAAGTACCCACGCTGGATGGACACGGTTGGAATCTATCTACTTGGGACCGTCGTCGTGGCGGCGCTGACTGCCATCGCCGCCGATCCCTGCCATCGCCTGAGACCGCGCTCGAACCGGCTGAGTAGCTAGCGGACGGAGATCACAATGGCTTCACGCCTGGCGGCGTTCGGCAGCGAACGAACCGAGCTGTTCGAGCGACTGAAGCAGGTTGGGCGCGTTCTCACACTCCAGGCCATGGTCACCTGGTCCCTTCGTGGCCTGGCGATCGGATTGCTTTTCGATTGCCTGTGGCTCGCTGGCGCGCGATTCCTGCCCTATGGCATTCGCCCGTACGTGCTGTTCATCGCGCCGGCCGTGCTGGCGATCGTCGGCGCGGTCCTCGCCGCTGCCCGCCGACTGCCATACCAGGCAGTGGCTCAGCGCGCCGACAGCCGACTGCAGCTTCGCGAACGCCTGATCACTGCCGTCGAGATGCAGGATCAGCGCACGTCGTCGCCCCTGGCGACGCTCCAGCTTCGTGATTCAGTCGAGCAGTTGCGCCGATATGACGCACTCGACGCCTTCCCGGTCCGGCTGCCAGGCCGGGAGCTCAATGCCGTGGCGCTGTTGGCCGTGCTGGCCGTAGCGCTCATCGTCACCCCAAACCCGATGGAGCAGACCCTTCGCCAGCGGGAAGCGGTACGCGTCACGGTCAAGCAGGAGGCGGAGCGGATCAACAAGCTCGCGGACGACATCGCCGCGCAGGAAGATGCTGAGGACCTGGTGGACGTCCGTGATTTCCTGCGCCAGGCTGGGCGCGTTGTGGACGAGCGGGCCCTGAGCCCGGAAGACGCGATGAAGCAGCTTTCCGAGCTGGAGAACAAGCTCCTGACGCAGCAGGACGCGTCGGTCGGCGAGCTCGAAGATGCCCTGGCCGCACTGGCCGGTTCGCTCGCGTCCGAGTCCAGCACGCGGGACCTCGGGATGAATCTGGCCAAGGGGGATTACCGGGCGGCTGCTCGAGAGATGAGCCGACTCGCCCAGGAGGCACCGTCGTTGAGCCCCGCGGAGCGGGCCAAGATCGCGCGGGCCCTCAAGCAGGCAGCCTCGCGCGCCTCGAGGGCTGACCCGCGGCTCGCACAGGCGCTCTCCCAGGCGGGCGAAGGCCTCGAGCAGGGCCAGATGGATGACGCGCAGCAGGGACTCTCGGATGCCGCCACGCAGCTCGACCAGGGCTCGAGTCGGCTGAGAAGCGCGACCCAGCGAGAACGAGCGCTGTCTCAACTACAGCAGAGCCGAAGCACCATTAACCGCGCGCTCCAGGCAGCGCAGCAGCGGGCGAACGGGCGGGGCCAGTCTGCTGGGTCGGCGCCGTCCCTGGGCGACGAAGGCGACGGCTTTGGCAGCTCCGGCGCTGAAGGCGACCCTGGGGGAGGTGACCAGCCTGGCGGCTCGGCGGCGGGTACCGGCTCCGGGTCTGGCGACGACTCCATCTACGACCCACTGAGTACCGTCGGACGGCCGGAGCTGGTCCCGGGCGCCAACGGCTTCGACCCAAACGAGCTTTACGAGAACCCGAACCCGAGCGATCCGGACCTGAACGAAGCCCAGGTGGGCTACCGTGACGTCCTGGCTCAGTATCAGGAGCGCGCGACGCAGTCGCTTCAGAACACCTACGTGCCGGCGGGCCTGAAAGACCTCGTCAAGGACTACTTTTCATCGCTCTCCTCGAACAGCTCATCCAGCACCAAGTAGACCGCGGGGTGACACGCGGGCTGTTCGGATCCCACATCCGCACCGGAGGTCCAGTTGGCTGAGACTGCCACCCAAGACACCATGAGTCCGGCCGATTTTGTTCATGCGGCCCAGGCGATTGAGGCGGAAGTCGGCAAGATCATCGTGGGGCAGCGAGACATCATCCGCGGCATTCTCACGTGCATCCTGGCCGGCGGCCATGCTCTGCTCGAGGGCGTGCCAGGGCTCGGTAAGACGATGCTCATTCGAACGCTTGGCCGCGTCCTGGACCTCAGCTTCAGCCGCATCCAGTTCACGCCCGACCTCATGCCGGCGGACATCACCGGCACCAGCTTTATCGCGGAGGAGGCGCTGGCTGGTATTCGAGGCTTCCAGTTCCAGCCAGGACCCATATTCGCCAACCTGGTGCTCGCGGATGAGATCAACCGAGCCACGCCAAAGACGCAGTCTGCCCTGCTGGAGGCGATGCAGGAGCACCGCGTCACAGTCGCCAGGACGAGCCACGTGCTGGATCAGCCGTTCTTCGTCATGGCCACCCAGAACCCGATCGAGATGGAGGGGACGTATCCTCTGCCTGAGGCCCAGCTCGACCGATTCTTCTTCAAGCTCCGAGTGGAGTTCCCCTCCACGGACGAGTTGATGGCGATTGCTGAGCGAACGACGACCGGCAGCTTGCCGGACGTTCAGGCGGTTGCTGATGGAGCGACGGTCCTGCGGATGATCCAGCTTGCACGCGACCTGCCGATCGCTCGACCGGTGCTGGCGTTTGCCGTGCGCCTGATCACCCGCACGCATCCGGCCACCGGCGACGCGCCCGAATCAACCAAGAAGTACGTACGGTACGGGGCCAGCCCGCGCGGCCTTCAGGCACTGGTCCTCGGCGCGAAGATCCGGGCGGTGCTCGAGGGGCGATTCAATGTCGCCTACGAGGACATTCGCGCCGTCGCCCTGCCCGCGCTGCGGCACCGACTGATCTTGAGCTTCGAAGCCGACGCGGACGGGATCTCGGCCGATCGGGTCATCTCCGACGTGCTTGCCGGCACGAGGAACGAGTAGTCGACTTGGCCACGTCGCTGGTCGACGCCGACCTCCTGGAACGGCTAGAGCGCCTGTCAATTGTCAGCCGAAGGCGCGTCGTTGGCTTTGGCAAGGGCGACCGGCGCAGCGTTCGACGAGGCACATCGCTGGAGTTCGTCGACTACCGTCCGTACGCCACTGGCGACGATCCGCGCATGGTTGACTGGAACATCTACCGGCGCTCTGGCCACCTTTACGTCAAGCTGTACGAAGAGGAGGAAGTCCTCACCGTTCACCTTCTCCTGGACGTCAGCCGCTCGATGGACTGGGGCGAGCCATCCAAGCTCGAGTACGCCCGCCGGCTGGTCGCGGCACTGGCGTACATCGGGATGACCGGTTCGAACCGCATCTTCGTGAGCACACTTGTGGGCGGTGTGGAGCGGGTGTTCGGTCCCGCCTGGGGCAAGGCGCAGATGGGCCCGCTGCTGAACTTTCTGGACACCGCGCCGGCTTCTGGCGAGACCGACCTGGACGAGGCCTTGCGATTGTACGTCGGTCGAGTCCGCGAACCAGGACTCGCGATGCTCGTCACCGACCTGATGACGCCTAAGTTCGAGACCGGGATTCGACGTCTGCTCGACCGACGGTTCGAGGTGGTCCTGCTGCACATCGTGGCCCCGCAAGAATTGCAGCCGAGCATGACCGGAGACCTCACCCTGATCGACCGCGAGTCTGGTGCGGAGGTGCCGATCACCCTGAATCAGGAGGCCCTCGACCGGTATCGACGCCGGCTCAACGAGTGGCTGGCGCAGATCGAGTCGTTCTGCGGCCGGCACCAGGTGCTGTACCACCGCATCCCGACCGACGAGCGTTTGGAACGCGTCATGTTTGACGCCTTACGAAAGCGGGGCGTGCTGCGTTGAGCCTCCTCTCTCCCCTGGCGCTAGCGCTCGGGCTGGTGCTCATTCCGGCGCTCATTCTGCTCTACTTGCTCAAGGTGCGCCGCCGAGACTTCGAGGTCGGCAGCACCTACCTGTGGACCCACCTGTTGCGCGACCTCGCTGCCCACGAACCGTGGCAGAAGCTCCACTGGAGCGTCTTGCTGACAGCACAGCTCATCGTGCTCGCTCTGATCGTCGTGGCTCTGGCGCGGCCGTTCCTGCCCACCACCGCGCCCGAGAGCATCCACGCGATCCTGCTGCTGGACGCCTCGGCCAGCATGCAGATGACCGATGTCTCGCCGAACCGTTTCGAGGCAGCGCGGGAGCTGGCGCGCAAGACGCTGCGCGAGCTGCCGGAAGGGTCCATCGGCACCGTTATCACGGTGAAGAGCAAGCCGGAGGTGCTGGCCTCGGCCACAGGCGACATGACCGCCCTGTTGAGGGCAGTGGACGGCGCCGCCGTCTCTGGCGGCGGCTCGGACATTCGCCAGGCGTTGCTCCTGGCGTCGGCGCTGAATTCGAATCGCAAGCGCGCGCAGGTCTACCTGTTCTCCGATGGCGCGCTGGCCGATGCGAGTGAGATCGACACCCAGGGCCTCGATCTGACGTTTGTGCCGGTGGGTACGTCCGGTGAGAACCGCGCCATCAGCACACTGTCTGCGCGGCCGGACCCCCGGAATGCGCGCCACTATCAGATCTTTGCGCGAGTTCGGAACTACGGCGGTCAGCCGGTCCGCGCCAGCCTGACCCTCTACGCCGATGGGGCGGTGGCCGATTCGCAGTCGATCGACCTGGGCCCGCGGCAATCGCGCGAGTTCGTCTTCTCGGACCTGCCGGTCGGAGCTCGTACGGTCGAGGCGCGGCTGAGCCAGACCGATCTGCTGCCGCTGGACGACCGCGCCTTTGCCGTGCTCGACGTGCGGCGTCCGACCCAGGTGCTGCTTGTAACGAGCGGGAACACCTATCTGGAGAAGGTCCTGGCGCTCATCCCCAATGCTGAGATGTTCCGGACCGTTCCGAGGCGCTTTTTCACGCTGGACAGCGACAAGTATGACCTCGTCATCTTCGACAATTTCGTGCCCGACGTGCTTCCGCGCGGCAACCTCCTGTTTGTGAATCCGTCGGACTCGACGATCTTCACGGTTGAGGGGGAAGTCAGGCGCCCGCGAATCCGCGGTTGGGAGCGCGACGACCCACTGCTGCAGTTTGTCGATCCCCGCGAGCTGGCCATAGCGCGGGCACAGCGCATCTCCATGCCGCGGTGGGCGCGAACGATCATCCAGAGCGAGGACAGCTCGCTGCTGTTCGCGGGCGACAGAGATGGGCAGCGGATCGTGGTCCTGCCGTTCGACCTGCGGCAGAGCAACCTCCCGCTGCTCCCAGCCTTTCCAATCTTGATGCTCAACATGCTGGGCTACCTCGAACCGCCCGGCCAGATCGACACGCGCGACCTCCGGCCGGGCGACGCGGTGACGATCCAGCCATTAACCCAGGCGGAGGACATCCAGGTCCGCCAGCCGGATGGAATGACGACAACAGTCAAGGCCGCCGGGCAGCCGCTTCGGTACGACCAGACGTCGCAGCCAGGCATCTACACGGCGACGCAGCGGATGCAGAACGTGGCGGTGGGACAGGAGGTCTTCGCGGTCAACCCGTCCAACGAGCAAGAGAGCGATGTCCAACCGCGTGACGTGCGGCTCGTCGGCGGTGGGTCTACCGAGCCACGCGTCGGGGACACCGTCCTCGTCCAGCGAGAGGTGTGGTTCTGGCTTCTGCCAGCCGTCCTACTCGTCCTGCTGTTCGAGTGGTGGTGGTTCCACCGCCGGACCTGAGAGAGAGCAGCCATGTGGATCGAGCTTGTTCAACCACTCGCGCTCTGGGGGCTGGCGATCCTGCCGCTCTTTCTCCTCCTCCACCTCGTCACACGCAGCCACCTGCCGCTCGATCGACGCGTCCTGGCGCTGGTGTTCCGTCTGCTGGCGGTGGCGCTGCTCGTCTTCTCCATGGCAAATCCGCGGGTCATTCGCACGGCGGAGAGCCAGGCGGTCGCGTTCCTGCTGGATTACTCGGACAGCGTAGCTCCCGATGTGAGGGAGCAGGAGCTCGCCTGGGTCCGACAGGCCATGGGCGCCATGAGCGACCGCGATCAGGCGATGGTGATCGTCTTTGGCGAGCATGCCGCGATCGATCGTCCGCTCAGCAGCGTGAGAGAGATATCCGCCATCAGTACAGTCGTTGGTGGCGGTGACACCAACATCGCCGAGGCGCTCAGGCTCGCCATGGCGAGCCTGCCGACGACGGCCGCGCGGAGTATCGTGCTCCTATCTGACGGCAACGAGACAGTTGAGAAGGCTCTCGACCAGGCCCGTATCACGTCGGCGGCCAGAGTGCCGATCTCGACCGTCAGCCTGTCCACGCGGAGCGGCCCCGAGGTCCTGGTGAAACAGGTTGAGACGCCCTCTCAGGTACGCGAAGGCGAGAGCTTCTCCGCCATCGTGACGATCGAGAGCAACGCTGAGACGACCGGGAGACTCCACCTGCTCAGCGACAACCGGGTGCTCGCCACGCGCGAAGTGGACCTCTCGCCCGGCACGAACACGATTATCTTGCCGCAAGAGCCGTTGAGCCCTGGCTTCCACCTGTTCAACGCTCAGCTCGAAGCGACCGACGACACATTCCCGCAGAACAACGAGGGTGGGAGCTACACCGTCGTCTCCGGGCGACCGACCGTGTTGATCGTCGAAGGAGACCCCAGCGAGGCCAGATACCTCTCGGAAGCGCTGAACGCGGCGGGACTCCAGACCGACGTCAAGGGGCCAACCGAGGCGCCATCAGAGCTGGCGGGCTTCCGCCCGTATGAGAGCGTGATCCTGGTCAATGTCCGCGCGGACAAGCTCACCAGCACCCAGATGAAGTCGATCCAGGGCTACGTTCAGACACTTGGCGGCGGCCTCGTCGTCATCGGGGGCGATCACAGCTACGGCGTTGGCCGGTACGCGCGGACCCCTCTGGAAGATGCGCTGCCGGTCAAGATGGACTTGAGGGGCAAGACGCTCACGGCAAGCGTCGCACTGGTGCTCGTCATCGACGCGTCCGGCTCGATGGCGGGCGGCCCGGGCGCGTCGAAGATGGATCTAGCCAAGGAGGCCGCGGCCCGCGCCACCGAGCTGCTGGGCGAGCAGGACCAGATCGGCGTGATCTCGTTCGACGATACGCCGCGGTGGGTCATCGAGATGCAGAACATGACCGACCCTTCAGCAGTCCAGTCCGGCATCGGCGGGATCAGTCCTGGCGGCGGCACAGCGATCTTCCCAGCGCTGGAGACTGCCTACGACGCGCTGGTCCAACGAGAGGCAAAGGTCAAGCACATCATCCTCCTCACCGACGGCCTGTCCACCGGCGGCGACTACGACGCACTGACCAATCAGATGCGCGCGGACAACATTAGCCTGTCCACCATCGCGGTCGGAGCCGACGCGGACTTCAACCTGCTCCGGAAGCTAGCAGACATCGGTCAGGGGCGCTACTACGAAGGAAACGACCCGTTCGACCTGCCGCAGTTAGTGGTGAAGGAGACGCAGGAGGTCGCTCGGGCGGCCATCGTAGAGGAGCCGTTCAGGCCGATCGTCTCCTCCTCGAGCCCGATCATGGACGGGTTCGAGGCAAACTCGCTGCCGCCAATCTACGGGTACGTCTCCACCACGCCGAAGCCAAGCAGTCAGACCATCCTGCTAAGCCGGAGCGCGGACCCCCTCCTGTCAGAGTGGCAGTATGGACTGGGCCGCGTGGTGAGCTGGACCTCCGATGCCAAGAATCGATGGGCCCAAGACTGGGTCTCCTGGAGCGAGTTCGGCCGCTTCTGGGCGCAAGCCGTGAAGCGGACGATCCCCAGCCCGCTCGACCGGAACAACCAGGTCACGGTTCGCGGCGAGGATGGCGGCGTGAAGATCACGGTGGATTCGGTGTCGGACGACCGGAGCTACGTCAACTTCGTCCAGACCGCTGGCACGCTGGTCATGCCGGACGGAAGCCAGGTCCCGCTCACGCTTCCGCAGGTTGGTCCTGGGCGCTACCAGACCCAGGTGACGACGTCACAGGAGGGGCCCTACTTCTTGAACATCTCGCAGCAAGGCGCGGATGGGCAGATGCAGGTCAGCCGCCCGGCTGGCTTCGTGGTCCCGTACTCGGCGGAGTACCGGGCGCTCAGGTCCAATTCGGACCTGCTCTCGCAGATTGCCCGCGCCACGGGCGGGTCGATGCTCACTGACCCCGCGCAGGCGCTCTCGCAGGCTGGCACTGCCCAGGGCACGCCTCGCGAGATCTGGCCCGCGCTCCTGCTGATGGCCTCGCTGCTGTTGCTGGCGGACATCGCGGTCCGCCGGCTCCGCCTGGGCATCAACGACGCTCGTGCCTGGCTGGAGCGACTCGCCGTGCGGGTTGGGGCAACAGCCCGCCTGGCCAGCGCACCAGCGCAGGCGGGCCTCTCAGCAGCGCGGCAGCGCCTGTTGCACGAGCACAACGCCGCGCAGACGGACGTGGAGCTGCGAGGGACCGCCAGCCGTGTTCGAGGCGCGGACGGCGAGGATGTGCCGGAGCGCCCGGCCACCGCGGCGTCGCTCAGCGCTCGGCTGCTGGATGCGAAGAAGCGGGCTGGGCAGCAGAAAGACTAGCCGACCAGAACGACGCCCGCCCCCTTGCAATCTGTCAGGGCGCTGGTAGAATGGCCTGAGGGGACTGTTCGCGGCAGCGGCTCACGGTCCTCTACGAGTGGCTGACGTGGCATGTGCCAGATAGGAGAGCGGAATGGAGCTGGAGGGCGTCCGCGTCGCCATCCTCGCGGAGCAACTGTACGAGGATCTCGAGCTGTGGTATCCGCTCTACCGCTTGCGCGAGGCGGGAGCCGACGTGTTCATCGTCGGGACAGGCACGGCGGACGAATACCGTAGCAAGCACGGCTATCCGGTGAAGGTCGATGCCGAGGCGGCGACTGTGGATGCCGCTCAGTTCGACGCCGTTGTCGTTCCCGGCGGCTATGCGCCAGACCACATGCGCCGTTCGCCAGCGATGGTCCGGCTCGTTCGAGAGGCGAACGAGCAGGGCAAGGTGGTCGCGGCCATCTGCCACGCTGGCTGGATGCTCGCCTCGGCTGGCGTCGTGCGTGGCCGGACGCTCACCGGTTTCAAGTCGATCAAAGACGATCTTGTCAACGCCGGCGCAACCTATGTCGACCGAGAAGTCGTGCGTGACGGCAACTTGATCACCTCGCGCTCCCCGGCTGACTTGCCGGCCTTCCTGCGGGAGATCGTCAAGGCGCTCGCGGCAGCCAAGCGGTCTGTGGGAGCATCCGCCGTTCGTTAGGCAGCTCTGCCCCTAGCTACCACACCAGCGTTCTGACGACGCGCGGTCGCGACGTTCATGGCGACCGCGCGTCGTCTAGGAATGGAGCGTATGACGCCACCCCCCACGCTGCTCGTCGGCCAGTCCGGCGGCCCGACCGCGGTCATCAATGCCAGTCTGTCTGGCGTGCTGGAAGCAGCGCTCGCTCGGCTGGAAGTTAGCCGGGTGCTCGGCATGCGGCAGGGCATCCAGGGCCTGCTGGAGGGCCAGGTCGTCAAGCTTGACGATGTGAGCCCACAGTTCCGAGCCGCCCTACCGTGCACGCCCTCAGCCGTGCTGGGATCCTGTCGGTTCAAGCTCGAGGCCGACAACCTTGAACGAGTCGTTTCCGTCCTCCGTCGTGAGAATGTGAGGTGGCTGCTCTACATCGGCGGCAATGACTCCGCGGACTCGTCCCACCAGATCGATCTGGCGGCGCGTCGCGCGGGACTACCGCTTGCCGTCATCGGCGTGCCCAAGACGATTGACAACGATCTGCCGTTCACCGACCACTGCCCGGGGTACGGCAGCGCGGCGCGATTCGTGGCGCAGGTCACCGCGGAGATCGGCGTCGACACCGAGACGATGCGTCGGACGGACCCGATCAAAATCCTCGAGGTGATGGGCCGGCACGCGGGCTGGCTGGCCGCCGCGGCGTGGCTCGGCAAGCGTGACGCCCAGGCGGCGCCTCATCTCGTCTACTTGCCCGAACGTCCCGTCGCCGAGGACGTTGTCCTGGCGGAGGTGGAGACGGTGTACCGCCAACGGGGGTATTGCGTCGTCGTCCTCTGCGAGAACCAGCCGGAGCCCCATGGGCGGCCGATCGGGGCGAGCGGCGCGGCGCGCTGGGTAGACAGCTTCGGACACCGCTACCACGACAGTCCCGCGCAGCATCTTGCCGGGCGCATCACGCGCGAGATGAAGGTCCGGGCCCGTTTCGACAAGCCCGGAACGATCCAGCGATCGTCCGCGGCGCACGTTTCCAGCGTCGATCGAGAGCACGCGGCTGCCGTCGGCCGGCGCGCGGTTGATCTGGCGCTGAGCGGTAGCAGCGGGGTCATGGTCACGATCGAGCGCGACTCGGACGACCCGTACGGCTGGTCGCTCTCGAGCGCGCCGCTCGAACTGATCGCGAACGTCAGTCGGCATCTGCCGGACCGGTTCATCTCTGAGGAAGGCCGCCAGCCGTCCGCGGCCTTCGAGCGGTACGCGCGTCCGCTGCTCGGCGGCCCTCTGCCAGAGCTGGCCTATCTGAGAGGGTAGCGCCCGGGCGAGTGCCCCGGACACGTGCGAGGCCCTGCTGGTTGGCAGGGCCTCGGTCTGGACCGTCTACCGGGCCGAGCGAGCGGTCCAGTCGCGCTCACCACCGCGCCTCGCCTGGGATCAGGGATTGGTGTTCTCGGGCGGATTGAGGCTAGGGGTCTTCCTTGCCTTGAGCTCCCGGAGCTCCCGGTCTACGTCGTCGTCTGTCTCGAGCGCCTGGAAGCGAGACTCCAGCGTATCGCTCTCCAGTTCCGCCATCGCCTTGGCGCGAGCTTCGGTACGGCTCACCCGGTCCTCGAGGCGCTCGAACTCGGAGACCGCGCTCGTCTGGCCGATGCCTGACAACGTCTCCCGAATCTTCGTCTCTGCCTTGGCACGACGGCTGCGCGCGATCAGGAGATCCTTGCGTGCCTCAGCCTCGTCGATCTTCTGCTCGAGCTGGCGCAGTGCCGTCTTCAGGCTCTCAACCTGGGTGTGCTGCTCGTTGTACTGGGTGAGAAAGCCGGACGCGCTCTCGGCATAGCTCTTCCTGCGCCCAAGCGCCGCCTTCGCCAGCTCGTCGTCGCCCTTGTCGACCGCAAGCTCGGCCTTGCGCTGCCACTCGTTCGCCTTCTCGTCGCTCTCCTGGTAGCGCTGGTACAGCCGCTTCTCGTCCGCGATCGCGGCTGCCACCTGCGTCTTCACCTGGATCAACTGGTTCTGCATGTCGCGCAGGAGCTGCTGGATGACCTTTTCGGGATCCTCCGCCCGGTCTAGCAGGTCATTCAGGTTCGCTCGAATGAGTGTCGAGACACGATCTAGGATCGCCACTGGTCCCTCCAACCGCTTGCCAGGCCGTCGTTCGCGCCACAACAACGGTCGCGACAACGCCTGTGGACATTATCCACGATTTTCAGCCCGCCGACGGTCCCCGCGCCAGGACTCGCTGGCAGTCGCATACCGCCCGTCAAGACCGAGGCGCGCCCTCCGCCCGGCCGTTCTCGGCCTGCTGCTCCAGGCCGGGGAGTCGCTCGATCAGTTGGCTGACTTTCAGGCCGGTCAGCGATTCGAACAGCGCTGGTGCCTGCGCGATCATCCGCGCCATGTCGGCGATGATCTGGCTGCCGCCCATGGAGGTGTGGTCCCCTCCGGTTGAGACGATAGTGATCTTGTCCACCTTACCCAGTGGCTCCGAGAAGGCTCGGGCAAGCTCTGGCATGCTAGTGAGCAGTTTGTCGATGACCGCGGCCTGGCTGTACTCGCTGTAGGCCTGGGCTTTCAGGTGCATGGCGTCGGCTTCGGCCTGGCCTTTAGCACGGATAACCTCCGCCTCAGCGGTGCCCTGGCTGCGGATCGCCTCGGCCTGGCCGAGCGCTTCCAGCGTGCGGCGCTGCTTCTCCGCGTCGGCGAGCATCTCAATCCGTTGTCGTTCTGCCTCCGCCCCCTTCAGGACGGTCGCTTGAAGTTCTCGCTCGCGGCGCTGGATTTCGGCGTCCTGGACCTTGACCTGCGACTCGCGCTCGATGCGCTGGACCGCAACCTGCTCTGCGACGACGAGCTGCTGCATCTGGTTGGTCTTGATCTCGTACGCCTTGTCGGCCTCGGCCTTCGCGGCCTGCGTCTCTCGTTGGTAGGTCGCCTGCTTGAGGCTGAGGTCGCGCTGCGCCTCGGACTGGCGCTCCTGCGACGCCAGCTCGGCGATGACACGCTCCTTCTCCGCCTGCGCGCGCGCCACGGCGGCCTCCCGCTGCATCTCCGCCTGTTTGATCGCCGTGTCTCGTTCCGCCACGGCGGCGGCGATGTCCGCGTCGCGCCGGATGCGGGCGATGTCCGGTCGCCCCATGTTGGCGATGTAGTCGTTCTGGTCGCGCACTTCCTTGATGGTGAAGGAGACGACCATCAAGCCCATCTTGCTCATGTCCTCGGCGACGTTGGCCCGCATACGGTCGGCCACCATCTCCGGCTCTTTGACGATCTGCTCCACGGTGAGCTGCCCCACAATGCCTCGAAGGTGCCCCTCCATCACCAGCCGGATCAGACCTTCGCGATCCAGGGGCGTTTTCGTTAGAAACTGCTCCGCGGCTGTCTTTATCGATTCTGGGTCAGACTTGACCTTGATCTGCGCGACCGCCTCGACCGTCACGCCAACACCCTGGGTCGTGTACAGGTCCTGAGTCGGCGCGACGTCAAAGGACATCAGCTCCAGGGACAGCTCGCGGAAGCTCTCGATCATCGGCATGACGACCGCTCCACCGCCAGTGACGATCTTCGTGCCTCGAAAGCCGAAAACGATCAGCGCCTGGTTCGGACCAGTCTTCCGGTACAGGTTCGCGGCGATGTAGAGCAGGAGCATAAGCACGACGAACATGCCGAAGACGACGATCGCCACGGCGAACTGGCTGCCTCCCACGATAGCCCTCCTCAGCGCAGGCCGGCGCTGCTCACTGGTGCCTGTTGAGACGCCTGGGACGAGGGGTTCCTCTCAATTGGTACGCCCGTCCCCAGATTCAACGAATTCCTGCCACGGTTGGACGATGGCAAGCCCTTTCTCGTAGCGAATGACGACGACTTCAGTGTTCCGGTCGATCGACTGGCCGCTGGCGCTCCTGGCGCCATCGCTCCGAATGGATCCCGCCTGGATGTACTGGATCTCGCCAGTCCTACCTTCGTGGATCGGCACGGTGACACGCGCAACGGTGCCCTCCAGGCGATAGTCCTCCGGATCCAGCTCGAAGTGGCGACGGTACAGCACCCGCGAGAAGAAGACGAATACAATCCACCAGCCGACGAAACCAGCAGCGAGCGCCGCCAGGATGCTGATGACCGCGGCCACGCCAAAGCCGGCCGTCGCGAGATAGCCGACACCGCCAAACCAGGCCACGAAGGCCATGATACAGGTCAGGTTCCAGGGACTGACATTCCCGAGGGCGCCGCCCGACTGGCTCGAGGAGGCCGCGTGTCCCGCCGCGCCGTGATGTCCAAGGTGACCGACGTGGGGAGCCGCCGGTCCGTTCCCAATCCCGTGTACGCCGTCGCCAACGTGCGGCACGAGGTCAGAGATGCCGAGCACCACTGAGCCGATCGCGAAGACTAGACCGAAGAGAAAACATCCGAGAAAGAACGTCGCGAGGAAGTCCACTCCCTCACTCCTTGACCGGCTCGTGACAACCGGCGCCTAAAGTATACTGCCCGCGAACAGAGATGCAGCCTGGTCGAATGACCAGGTGTGCGCCGGAGAAAAGTCGCAGCGTGGTCGACAGACCGGTAGGGGCGCTGCTTGGAGCTAGTCTCAGAATGGCAGTTCCCGCCACTTCGTGTTCCCGCATGGCCGCGGCGCCTGGGCAACCGAAGCGCCGAAAACTGTGCGATGCTCGAATTCTGAGACAGGCTCCTTGCTGCGCCCGTGCAACATCGGAGACGACTGTATCGGGGCCGGCGGGCTCAGCAAGCAACGCTCCTACAACGGCCGTTTCAATACAAGTCGGCCGCACCCAATGACCAGACTACTGGGATATCTGGGGTTGGTGGCGCGTCAGCCGAGGTCTGGCAGAGCGTAGGGCGCGTCGCGCGGGATCCAGCGATCGCGCTCCACCATCGAGAGAAAATCGAGGAGCTGCTGATTGAATAGAGCCGGCTCTTCGATGTTGATCGTGTGGCCGCTCTTTGGGAAGATGGCGAGCCCCGCGTTCGGCAGTCGACGTTTCAGGAAGAGGGCGACGTCCAGGCACGGCTCGTCCTCATCGCCAACCACGATGAGCGTAGGTACGCGCATGTCAGGCAGGCTCTCCTCAACCGCGTAGATGCTCTTCCGTCTGCCCTGCACCCCGCGTGCTGTGTTGGCTGAGCCGACCGCCGAATGCTTGCGCAGGAGCTGGATGAACTCCGTCCAGCCTCGCGGGTCCTTCCGTAGGAACGGGATGCGGGTGGGCGCGCTCCCGTAGCTCAGCCCAGCGACATTCATGCCCTCCCGCTCGAACCGGGCGGCATTCTCGTCCGAGTCGCGAGCAAACTGTGCCGGATCGCCGCTACCCGTGCCCGCGCCAGCGACGACCAGGCTTCGGCAGCGCTCGGGATACTTGATGCCGAACTTGAGCGCCAGCGCCCCGCCCTGTGACAGGCCGACGATGTGGGCGTTCGACAGCCCGAGGTGGTCGAGCAGGCTCCGCAGATCCTCGACGTTCTGCTCTTCGGAATACCGGCTCGGATCATCGGGGACGCTCGAGGGCGGATACCCCCGAACGTTGTAGGTCACACAGCGGTAGCGGCGCGAGAAGTATCGGACCTGTGGCTCCCAGCTCTCGAAGCTGCCGGCGAACTCGTGGGAGAAGACGATTGGGTCGCCGACTCCGGTCTCCTCGTAGTACAGCTCGATGCCGTTGACAGGCGCGAGAGGCATCGTATCGACTCCCGATCAGATGGAGCCATTGTAGGCCTCAATGCTGGCCGGCGCCCGCCTGGGGGGTACGACCGAGAAAAGTTGCAGCGTGGTCGACAGACCGGTAGGGCCGTTTCAACACACGTCGGTCGCACCCCCCGCCTGGTGCGTCAGTGGCCACGGGCGCGTGGTGGGCCATGCACCCTTCCGACCTGAACGTTCTGGCTGCCCGGTCTGTGGGGCTAGCGCGGCCTGACTGGCGCGCTCCGTGACGAGCGTCGTCAATCGTCGTTGATACGTGCTGCAAGAACCGCTAACGCCCGCGAAGCAGATCCAACTGCCGCAGATCGTTGTCCATGGCTGCTAGCTCGTCGGCAGCCTGCGCGCTGTCGCCCGCGGCGAGCGCCGCCTGGGCCCGTGCGAGCCGCTCCCGCACGGTCTGGATGACAGCGGCGGACAGGCCGGCATTCCCAAGCTGTCCCTTAGCACCCCATTCCGCGGCCACTCGCGCGAGCGCGGCGGACACCGTCGGCTCGATGATGACGTTCGCATCCGCGGCGACCACAACGCGCCGAGGCTCGGGGATGGTCGAGCGGACGCTGCGCTGAACGAACATGGTCTGCACGAAGATCGGCAGGTTGCCAACCGGCAGGGCCAGCAGCGGTCCGCGGCTGACGAGCGAGCCGCCCCGCTCCCAGAGCGACTGCTGGAGCGTCACCGCTGGGTCCTGGCCGATTCGGGTCGCGGCCTGGAGCACCCCCGGCGGCAACCGATCGCGTGGGTAACGTAGGACCGAGAGGCTGTTCTCTCCGGAAGGCAACGTCGATCCGCGCAGGAATGCCGTCAGGCTCTGGCGATCGATCGAGCGACCGCCTGGACTGAAGGCCTGGACGAGCGTGAGCGACGGGACGCCAGCGTCACCAATCAGGACCGTATAGCTCGTCTCCAGGCCGGCGGTCGACTCGATCGGCGCGCGGGTCAGCTCCCACCGCTCGTCGCCACGGTAGAGTGCGTCGGCATCCTGGCCGTGGAACCGTGCAAGGATCTCTGCCTGGACCGCGAACAGATCGCCCGGGTACCTGATGTGACCCCTGAGCGCAGGCGGCATGCTGGCCAGCGGCTCGAACAGCGTCGGGTAGACGCGAGCGTACGCTCGCGCCATCGGTTCGTCCGATGCCTGGTAGAAGTGCGTCTCGCCCGAGTACGCATCGATGCTGGCGATCGCCGCGCGCCGAATGTAGTTGAACGGATGGCCACTGAGGCCGTCCTGGATCGACAACCCCGGATGCGCCGCGGCGAGCGGGTACTCCTGGCTCGTCGTGTAGGCATCGTTCAGCCAGAACAGCCGTCCATCGGCAATGACGGGATACATCTCGCGGTCGAACTGGAGAGATGGCGCAAGCGCCCCCAGTCGCTCCTGGACCTGGCGGCGAACGAGGAGCCGGCTGGCCGGTGTCAGATCGCCGCTGAAGATGAAATTGGGATCCCCGAGCCGCGGTGCGAACGCCACACGTTCAAGGGGGCCCAGTGGAATACCCGCGGCTGGCGCTGGTGCATCCGGCTCGACCGAATCTGGCGCCGATCTCTCGCTGGCAGCCAGCGGCTGGACAATCGCGAACGGGAGACGCGCCTCCCCGAAATAGATGTCCGGCTGATCGAGCGAGACGCTGTCGCTCGCGGAAGAGTCCCGGAAGAGCAAGCGTGGCGAGGCGTCCGGTCCAACCTCGCCAGCGAGCACGGCAGCCGCGCCGCGGCCGTGGGTGAGCTGAATGTGCCGCGCTGCCCAGGACTGGGAGGCGAGAGCGGCTGGGTCCAGCTCGCGCACCGCGATCATCACCAATCTGGGCGAGCCGTCTATGACGTACCGGTCCTCGTGCGCCGACTGGAAGCGGCGAAGCTGCTGGGTCGCCAGCGTCTGGTTCAGCGTCTCGAGCAGAGCGGCACGGCTCCAGATCGGAATATCGACACCGGCTGGGTCACCTGGCGCCAGCATGCCACCGGAGACCGGCACAGCGCGAGATTGGGCCTGGTCGAGTTCGTAGGCAGCACCCGTCAGCCGTACGAAGTCGGCGAGGTAGCGCCGCTCGTAGTCGAGCCCATTTGGCAGCACGATCGCCTGCTGGATGACGGCGGGGTAGAGCCAGGCGACCAGCACCGTGGCCGCGTAGCCACCTGTCGCCCAGGCCGCCAGAGGCCAATCGCCATTGCGAGCGGCGACGAGCAGCAGCACTGAGCACGCAACGGCGACCAGAGTGGCCGCCACCAGGGCCGGGGCCTGCGCTGTCACGTCGGCGTAGCCGGGGAACGCCAGTCCGCCAACGCTTCCGCGAGCAGAGTGGACGAGATCGGCCATGGCAAGCTGGTGCCGGACGGCCAGCACCATCAGGAGCGCGCAGGCGAGCCCGGCCAGGTGCAGCCGAGGTCTCCGGCCAAAGCAACGAACAGCATCGCGAGCAGCGAGCCCCAGATCCTCGCGGAAGCGCAGAAGATAGGTGCACCACGTGGCGCTGGCGGCAACAGTCACGAGAATGGTCAGCCCGTCTACTGTCGCGCGCAGCACGGGCAGAACGAGGAGATAGAAGGACACATCCCGACCGAACATCGGCTCGGAGACCCCGCTCGGCGCGGCGGCCAGCAGCAACATGACTGACTCGGAATGCCGGGCCCCCCAGAGTCCGGCGCCGACGACGAGGGCGGCGCCGACGATGGGAACGGCGCAGCGGAGAGTACGCACCCGCGCGCTGGTCGCACGGAGGGGAGAGGTAGCGCGAGTCACGAAGTCCCAGAGCGGCTGGTCGGAGAACAGCGTGGCAGCGTCGCCACGCGTGGCGACGCTGCGTGCCAACGCCACGTTGCCGTAGTAAACGACCGCGGCAAGACCACCCGCCACGACGAACAGGCCCGCGGCGCCCGTCAGGCGGGCGAGCAGCACGGGCGCCTGACCGACTGACTCGAACCAGAGCCACTCAGTGTACAGCCACGCGACGAACCAGCTCATCGTGCATAGCAGGCCGAGACCGCTGACCCAGACCAGACCACGCAAGCCTCCCGCGAGTCGCGTCCGGCCGCGGCCAGTCCACCGGGAGAGGCGGACCGCGCCTCTGACAAGCCGTAGGCTGTCTCTCGGCGAGTGCACAGAGCCAGCTAACGATGGGGATCAGCGTCCGACGAGGCCGCGAGTCGCTCGGCCGGCAGCTCGGCCGCGGTGTAGTAGCGGGTGCCGGCGACCAGAAGCTGCTCCGCGGGGAACTTGAAGATCACGCGACAACCGTCTTTCGTGACAACGACTTCCTCTTCGATTCTCGCCGCCGAATAGCCATCGCTGGCCGGGCCGTAGGTCTCGAGGGCGAAAACCAGGCCCTCCTTGATCTCGAATGGGTGATCGAGTGAATTGAGGCGACTGATGATCGGCCGCTCCCAGAGGGCGAGTCCGACGCCGTGGCCGAATTGCAGCCCGAAGCACTCCTCCTCGTTGTCGAACCCAAACTCGCGGGCGGTCGGCCAGACGCTGGCGATCTCGCGGGTGGTGACGCCGGGGCGAACGGCCGAGATGGAGGCGTCGATCCACTCGCGACAGCGCTTGTAGGCGTCACGCTGGGCAGGGGTGGCCGAGCCGACGACGAAGGTGCGGTAGTAGCAGGTGCGGTAGCCGTTGAATGCCTGAATGATGTCAAAGAACGCCTGGTCGCCGGGACGGATGAGTCGGTCAGAAAAGACGTGCGGATGCGGGCTGCAACGCTCGCCGGAAACGGCGTTGATCGCCTCGACTTCGTCCGAGCCCAGCTCGTACAGCACCCGGTTCGCCAGCGCCACCAGGTCATTCTCCCGGACGCCTGGGCGCAACGCGCGGTACAGCTCGTCATAGCAGGCATCTACCATCGCCGCGGCGTGCTCGAGCAGCGCGATCTCGTCTTCCGTCTTGATCTCTCGGGCGTTCAGCATCACCTGCTGACCGTCGCGGACCGTTACGCCGAGCGAGCCAAACGCCTCGACGGTGGCCATGTCTACGATGTCTACGCCGAGCGGCTCGCCCTGCAGACCCCGCGCCTCGAGCTCCTTCCAGACGTTGCGCGCCAGCTTCTCAGTGATGCCGGTCTCGGGGGGCATGGCACCGCGCATGCTCGCAACGCCGGCACGCCAACTACTCTCTGGCAGCCAGGGTGCATGGAGGCGGTGGTTCTTGGCGGCCGAGCCGAAGTCCCACAGGATCGGGTCACCCTGGCGAGGCAGGAGCGTGAAGCGGGCCATCTTATCTCGAGCCCATTCGCCGATATGGGTGCTCGTGACGTAGCGCACGTTGTTCATATCGAACAGCAGCAACGCGCCAAGGTCGCTCCGATCCAGGGCAGCGCGAGCTCGCGCGAGCCGCTCCTGCTGGAGCCGACGGTAATCGATTCTGGCTTCGAAATCCACGCCCATCGTGGTGCCCGGGGACGCAAGCATGCTGGACCTCCGCGGTGATCCCGCCCGACCGAGTGACGTTCGACCGTCGAGGGCATTGTAGGTCGCTCGGCGGGGAGGGCGCGTGGGTTTTCTCGCATCACCAGTGGCCGGCGCGTAGAATGCTGCCATGACAGTCACAGGCGCCCGGGACCGGGACGGGGGGACGGCGATCACGGAGGTCGACATCGCCGCGGTCTGTCGGTACGGAGAGGCGAGCCGGATGTCGCTCAGTGAGGCCATCGTCGGCAAGCCGGCCGTCCTGGACCTGGCACTCACGGCTCTACTTTGTGAGGGCCACCTTCTGATCGAGGACGTGCCAGGCGTCGGGAAGACTACGCTTGCCAGGTCGCTGGCGCATTCGATCGGAGCCGAGTTCCGTCGTATCCAGTGCACGCCAGACCTCCTGCCAGCCGATATCACCGGCGTGTCAATCTTCGATCAGAAGCTGCGCGATTTCGTCTTCCGTCCTGGCCCGGTGTTCACGAACGTCTTGCTTGCCGATGAGATCAACCGGGCCACCCCGCGCACGCAGTCGAGCCTCCTGGAGTGCATGGAAGAGCAGCAAGTTACCGGGGATGGAGAGACCAGGCCGCTGCCACGGCCGTTTCTGGTCATCGCGACGCAGAACCCGGTCGAGCTGGAAGGCACGTTCCCACTGCCGGAGGCGCAGCTCGACCGATTCCTGATCCGGATCAGTCTCGGCTATCCGTCAGAGGCCGAGGAGGAGCTCATTCTTCGGGAGCACTCCGTACGAGAAGCCCAGATCGTCACGCGGGTTGTGAGCGCGAGCGAGCTCGTGATGCTGCAGCGCATCTGCCGCGACGTGTACGTCGAGCCGTCCGTGCGGCGCTACGTGGTTGCGCTCTCCCGGGCGACTCGAGAGCACCGCGCTGTCGAACTCGGCGCCAGTCCACGTGGCACGCTGGCGCTCTACCACGCCAGTCAGGCCTGGGCCGCGCTGCGGGGCCGCGCGTACGTCCTGCCGGATGACGTGAAAGCGGTCAGCGGCCCCACGCTCGGCCACCGCCTGGTGTTGACCCCCGAGGCGCGGATTCGGGGACGCGGAGCACGCGGGGTGATCGAGGACGTACTCAGCTCAGTCCCGGTCCCTGTCGAGGCAGCGGAGGTGGTCTGATGGCGTGGGGGGGCGTCGGCGTGGAAAACGGTCCCCTTCCGTCAATCGACTTTCTCGGCAAGAAGGGGCTGATCCTGATGCTTGCGATAGCGGGTGTCGGAGCCTGGGCAGACCGGCCGGCGCTCGTGTTCCTGGCGCTCGTGGCGCTCTGCGTTGCATTGGTCGCGTTCCTGTGGTCTCGGTACGCCCTGCGCGGACTCGAATGCCACGTCAAGGCCCCCGAGCAGCGCGCATTCCCGGGCGAAACGATCAGGGTCGAAGTCGCCGTCGAAAACCGCAAGCTCCTGCCGCTCACCTGGCTCCGAGTTCGAGGCGCGCTTCCGCGCGGGCTGGCCCCGGTCGCGGACGGCCCGGCGTGGCGGCTGGGACCACGGACCGGCTTCGTCGAGGGGGTGACTGGTGTGGGGCCGTTTGGTCGAGCGTGGTGGACGTTCGACGTGCGCTGCCGCGCGCGCGGCGCGCACGAGGTGGGTCCGATTGAGGCGGCGAGCGGCGATCCCTTCGGCCTGACGGCACAGCGCGACATCATACCGGAGCGCGTGGAGATCCTGGTCTATCCCCGCATCGTGCCGCTCAGGCGGCTGGGCCTCACGTTCGCCGACGGGATTGGCGCCGTACAGCGTGCGCGGTCGCTGCTGGAAGACCCCACCCGCCCAGCCGGACTGCGTGAGTACCGTCCGGGCGACCCGCCAGCGCGCGTACACTGGAAGACCAGCGCGAGGACCGACCGTCTCCAGGTCGCGGTGCCGGAAACGGCGGCAGTTCAGCGCGTTCTCCTGCTGCTGGCATGCGACAGCTTCGATTACCCATGGGACCGCTACCGCGGGGAGATCTTCGAGCTCACGGTGACCGCGGTGGCATCGATCGCCTGGTGGGCTTGCGCGCAGGGTTGGCATGTTGGCCTGGTCTCGAACGGCGAGCAGCCGGGGCTCATCGCGCCGTCGGCGGCGCCAGACCAGACGGTTCGAATTCTCGAGGCCCTGGCACGCCAGGAGCCGACCAGTCGGCCACCATTCAAGCTCCTGGAGCGACCTGAGGCCCACTCCCGGCAAGCGGCGACCTACATCTGCGCGGCCGGCAAGTCCACGAAAGCCCTGACGGAGCTGCTCACCGGCGTCCGGCACGCAGGCCACCGCACGCTGTTGGTCTACACCGGTCCTGAAGGCACGTCGCCAGCGGTGCGCGGGGTTACGACCCATCAGCTTCGGGTGTGGGACGACCTTGCGACCACGCTGGAGGACGAACGAGCAGCCGGCCAGAGGGGCAAGAGGGGCTAGTGTGAAGCTGACCGCGGGCCACGGCGCCTTCGAGCTGGAGGTCGAGGGTGGGATCGACGGCGGAGACGCGACTCTATAGCTGGTCTCACACGGTGCTCGAGGCGGCCGTGTTCTACGTGCTGCTCGCGGCCTGGGTGCTCCCGACGACGGACGATGGTCCGCCGGCGGGCCTCATTGCTGCCAGCACACTGGTCCTGAGTCGGATTGTCGAGCGCGGCATGACGGCCTCCGGCGCGCCGAGCGCGGTCCGGCTTGTCGCCTCCATCCTCGTGGCGCTCGCCTGGGCGATCACTGCCGCTCGGATCTGCGCGCCAGCGGGATACTGGGATGACTCTGCGCCGCGCTCGTGGATAGTGATCGGTGCAGTTTTCGGAACGAGGGAGGGCGCTGGCGTCCAGCCAATCGTCTTCTGGGCGACCGCGCTGACCTGGTGGCGGGGCGCGGCCATCGCGGCCTGGGAGCCAGGGCTGGAGGAGCTGTTCGGAAAGATCCGCCTGATGACCGTGCTGCTGCTGCTGTCGGCAGGGCTAGCCGGAGGCCGCGTCGGCAAGCAGGCGGAGCTGCTGGCCGGCTGCGTGGTCGTCGTCCTGGCCGCGCTCGTTTCCGCGGGCCTCGCCCGCCGCCAGGATGTGGCGCCGTTCGATCCTCCGGTGGTCGCTCAAACGGCTGGCAGGCGGCACGGCGTCCTGGGCGCGTCGGTCTTGGCGATCGCGCTGGCAGTCTTGCTGCTGACCCTGGCCGTGCTGGGGGCAGGCTGGCTCGGGCCGTCGGCCACCGCGCCAGTCGTCGCCCTCGCTGGCATGATCAAGGACGGCGCCGGGCAAGCGTTCGCAGCCGCGACGACCTGGATCGCGTCGTTGCTGCCGCGCCTCGAGACAGCCACGTCGACCGCGCCTACGAACGACCAGCCACAGCCGGCGGCCGACTGGTCGCCCGTCAGCCTGCCTCACATTCCCGAGCTGCTGGTCTACCTGGGCGAGGGCATCGTGCTTGCGATCGGCCTTGCATTCACCTACATCGTCTTCGCATCGGTTCGCAAGTTCCGTCTTCGAGACATCGAGATTGAGTTGCCGGACATTCCTGAGCCAACGAAACCGGAAAGGCCGCCGACGATTGCGCCCCGGAGCCTGGTTGTCCGGGCCGGGGATTGGCTGGCGTGGCTGAGGCGACGCCTCCTCGGGCGAGCCACGCGGGGAAAGGCCACCGGTCAGAGGCGCCGGAGAAATCTGGACGAACCCCCATCCACGCGGTCGGTTCGAGCGCTCTATCGCGCCTTTCTCCAGGCGACTGCCCGCCACGGACTCAGCAGACACGCCAACGAGACGCCGAGCGAGCTGGCGGCGCGCGCCGCGGTCATCTGGCCAGGTGTTGAGGCGCCTGCTGGCACGCTGACGGCGGCTTACGAGCGCGCGCGGTACGGCGAGTGGGAACAGTACGATGCCGACGTCGCCATAGCGGCGACGGCGCTCCAGACGATCGCTCGCTGCCTGCCGGACGGAGCGCAACGCGAGCCCAAGGCCCGGGGGCGCCGCGGCTAGAAGATCCCGAACCGCCGCCTCGGCGCTTCACGCTCGGCCGTAGAGGGCAGCGCGGACGGTTCGCCCATGCGCAGCCGCTCGCGCGACGCATCGACCTCGGCGCCGGTGGCGTCGAGGCCGGCAGTCTGCAAACGACCGACCAGCTCGAACGTCGTCAGCCAGGGAAACCGACGAAGCTCTCGGGCTACCGCCTCGTCGAGCTGAGCTTCGTTCACGTCTATCTCCCCGATGCGCTCGCCGGCCTCGGTACGGCCGCGGGAATCCTGTCCCGCGAGCCCCAGTTGTCTCGCTATCAGTGAATGGTACACCCACAGACGCGCCGGCAGCCCTCACTGGAGCCACCGGCCCAGTCGTCTAGTCGCCCAGTCGAAAGAGCTCGCGAAGGTTGACGCCCAGCATTCGCTGTTCGTCCTCCGGCGTCGCCCTGACGGCCCGAATGATGCCCGCCGGGTCCGGCGGCCCCATCTCGAACGGGTAGTCGCTGCCGACGACGACACGTTCCGGCCCCACCAGTCCGATCAAGTATTGGAGAGCTGGTGGGTGGAAGAGCACGCTGTCGTAGTAGAAATGCTGAAGCAGCCCCATTGGGGCTGAGGCACCACCAGTGCGCGCCACCGGCCAGGCGTCATAGCCATGGTGGAGACGCCCGACCTGGTAGGGAAACATCCCGCCGCCATGAACCAGGATGAAGCGCAAGCTGGGATAGCGGTCGAGGACGCCGCCAAAAAGCAGCGACGCCGCCGCGATTGTCGTGTCGAACGGGTACCCCACGAAGTTGTAGAGGTTGTAGCGGGTCAGGCGCTCCGGGCCGGGCGGGTCGTAGGGATGGAGCAGCACCGGGACGCCGAGGCTCTGCGCCGCCTCCCACAGAGGGTCCAGCTCCGGCCAGTCTAGATTACGCCCGTCGACGTTGGTCGTGAGATAGAGACCGTTCAGCCCGAGCGAGGTCACGGCGTACTCCAGCTCACGTGCCGCGAGCTGGCCATCCTGAGCCGGGACGTTGGCCATGCCGAGCCAGGTCAGATCGGACGGTGCTGACGCGAGGTCCTCGGCCAGCAGCTCGTTGAATGTCCTGGCCCAGGAGGCGCCCAGCTCCGGCGACAGGTTGTACCCTGTGGCGTCCACCCACGAACTGAGGACCGCCGCGTCGACGCCGACTGATCGCATCCGCTCGGCACGCGCATCGATCTCCGTGAGACCCGGCAGCATCGGCCGGGTCGGCTCCTTCGACCCAACCGTCAGGACGCGCGCGCCGGTAGCGGTGCGAGCGACACTGATGCCGAAACGGGCTGGGTCTCGCTCCGCCAGATCGAGCGCCCGCGGCGGGACGTAGTGCGAATGGCAGTCCACCACTCGGGGCGCTCGGCAGTCAATCATATCTGCTCCCTTCGGGCGACCGTCGCTGGGTCCGCCCGGTCTCACTGAGTCTGGCGGACCTCGAACGCCCCCACGGCGCTCAGCGTCGGCGGCCGGTGAGGATGGTCCGGGTCAGGGTAGTCCCGCGCGCCGACGGCGGTCAGCTTCACCGTGTGGCGGCCAAGCGACGGGCGACCCATCTGGATGACCGGCATGTTGCTGTCTGGGAGGGGCTTGCCGTCGATCTCCCAGGCGAAGTCGAACAGGTCGGTGAACGGCGGGTCGATGAACGCCGTGAAGGTCATCAGACTGAACTGGGTCGCGTCCGCCGGCTCCATGCCCAGCGATAGGACGTAGTTGTCCTTGCGCCAGGTCGGCTCCTGCCCCGCTGGCGGCAGCGGCTGGGCGACGGTCGGCGCGCCCAGAGCGACTCGGGCGGTGTAGCCGCGCAGGTCGTACGCCAGCAGGTCGCCCGAGAAGACAAAGATCGTGTAGGCCCCGGGCTCCAGGCGCTCAACGATGAACTCAGGCGCCTGGAACTGCCCCTGGTCCTGCCCCGTGCGGCGCGACTCCGCAACGAACCGAGCCTGGCCGATGAAGCGGCCGGTAGCGGTCTCGTAGAGGGAGATGTCCGTGTCTATCCACAGGTCAGCGAGCACGATGTGGACCGATGACGGCCGCTGAACCTGGAACTCATACGCGTCGATGTCGCCCGGCTGCTGGAGACCACCTTTGAGAGTCGTCCCGTTGGCATCGGGCGCGCCGATCTTGCAGGCGGTGGCGAAACCGTCGTTGCGCTCGGGGCAAGCGTCCTGCGTGATCCGCGGCACTGGCGTCGGTTGCGCCGCCACGCCCAGCGGCCAGAGGGGTAGTGCCAGAGCTGCAAGCAGCCAGACCACAGAACCCTGGAGACCGGCATGTCGACGACCATTCTTCATACTCGTCGCCCTCCTGAAACGTCGCTGGGCGCATTGTAGCGACCAGCCGCGACTCCCCCACGTCACCGCGCCGACAGTCCGACCGTCAGACCGGCCACTCTGGCCATCGCTACTTCATCAACCCCCCGGCGTTGACATCCAGCGTGGCGCCCGTGATGTAGTTTGCAGCGTCCGAGCAGAAGAACAGGATCGGTCCCGCCTGTTCGGACGCTTCGCTGATCCGCTTCATCGGCAGGCTCTGGGCGATAGCTGCCATCACCTCAGGCGTGTAGAGCCGCTTGATCCGAGGCGAGATGGCCACTCCCGGCGCAGTCGCGTTGACCGTAATGCCGGAGTCCGCCGTCTCGCGGGCGACCTGTCGGGTGAAGCCGAGGATGGCAGCCTTGCAGGCAACGTAGTGCGCGGAGGATTCGATGTTCGGACCGCGCCCCAGCCAGGATGAGATGCTGACGATCCGACCGAACTTGCGCTCCAGCATGTGCGGGATCACCGTCTTGGTGCAGAGGAAGACGGAGCGGAGATTGAGGGCGACGATGTGGTCCCACTCGTCGTCGTCGATCAGATGGACCCGTTTGCGCTCCTCAAAGCCGCCAGCGCCGTTGATCAAGAAGTCGATCTTCCCCAGCCTGCTGAGCGCCTCTCCGAAGAGGCGATCGACGTCAGGCCGCTTCGAGACGTCGGCCTGGATGAAGAAGGACTTGCTCCCACCCAGTTCCCGGCACTTGCTTGCGACGCTCTCGCCAGCCGCGACATTCCGGTCGCCGTTGACAACAACATCAGCGCCATTCTCGGCAAGTGCCAGCGCCACTGCCTCGCCAATACCCGCCGAAGAGCCGGTCACGACTGCTGATCTGCCTTTGAACTCGGGGAAAAGAGTCATTTCACTCCTCGAATGCGTCGTGGCGGAGCTGCTACCCCGCCGTTGACCCCATCAATGCGAGTATAACCCCGCCTTTGTGTTTTGAACGGCCGCCAGCGCACAATGTCACGGGCGCGCGTGCACAGTGCTGAGACGGTGAACGATGCTCGGTCCGGGCGATCGACTGGGAAAATATGAGCTGATCGAGCGCCTCGGGCAGGGCGGCATGGCGATCGTCTTCCGGGCGTACCAGCCCGGCCTCGACCGACAGGTCGCCATCAAGATTCTCGCGGCCGGCGCGGCGCAGCCGGATTTCCTGGAGCGCTTCCGGCGCGAGGCGCGGTCCATCTCTCGGCTCCGCCACTCGAACATCCTCTGGGTGTTCGACTTTGGCGAACAGGACGACTTCGCGTACATGGTCGGGGAGCTGGTGACCGGCGGCACCCTGGCGGATCGCCTCGGCCGGCCACTGCCGCTGGAGTGGGTCGGAGTGCGGCTGGTGGCCCTCGCCTCTGCGCTCGACTATGCCCACGCGAACGGCATTGTGCACCGGGACGTGAAGCCGAGCAACGTCTTGATGACCGAGGACGAGCTGCCGATTCTCTCGGACTTCGGGATTGCGCGCATGCTCGAAGAGACCGGCCACCTGACTGCCGCTGGCTCCGTCGTCGGGACGCCGGAATACATGAGTCCGGAGCAGGCGCAGGGGTTCAGCGCCGGCCCCGCCAGCGACCAGTACTCACTTGGCATCATGCTCTACGAGATGGTCTGTGGACGGCCGCCGTACCGGGGCACAACAGCGGTGGCCGTCGCGCTGGCGCACGTCAGGGAGCCGCCTCCTCCGCCAACCCAGATCAACCCGGCGCTGCCGCTCGCGGTCGAATCGGTCATTCTGAGAGCCCTCGAGAAGGACCCGGCCAACCGCTGGGGGTCAGCGGGCGAGCTGGCCGCCGAGTTTGCGCGCGCCATTGGCGTGGACGTGAGAGAGCTCGCCGCCCAGGCCGCCGTGACGCCGCCGTCGATGCCGCGGGTGAGTGGAACGAACCCGTCCGTCGGACGGCCAGACGTTGCTCCCGTGCGACAGACGAACGAAAGCCGCGGCCCGGCCCTCCTGTCGCGAGAGCCATCCTACTGGAATCGGCCCCCTGCACCGCCGGCAGGGCCGGCCTCCGACCGAGACACCGCTCCCGGGCCGGCAGCGCGACCGCCCATCCGACGCTCGTCGAACGGTATTTCGCTGTTCGTCGCCGGGCTCGCGATCGCCCTGGCGGCCATCGTCGGCGCGGCACTACTCCTTCGGCCTCGTGACGGCGGCCCGCCGGCGATCGCCCCTCCCACGCTGCTGGTCGCGACACCGCGACTCACCACGGTCTCGCCGGTCCCATCGAATACGCCGATTCTGGCGCTTGTCCCAACCGCGACGGCGCGGCCGGCGACCGCGGTCCCGACCCCGACGACGGCTTCTCCAACTGCGACCATCGCGCCGCGAGTTGTGCCACCCACACCCGCCGGGCCGATCACGGTGACGATCGCCGAGCCGTTGGCTGGAGCCGTGGTTCGGCCGCGCTTCGCGGTTCGTGGCAGGCGCGCTGGCGTCCAGCGGTCCGACCAGCACCTCTGGCTGCTCGCCGGCCCGATCGGTGGGACGCCGAAGTTCTGGCCGTTGCAGAAGGAGATCGTGCCTGACGCTACGGGGGCGTGGCAGGCGGACGTGGATCTCGGCGGCGACCCTGGCGTGGCCCACGAGGTTGTCGTCGCCCTTGCCGACGCGAACGGCCAGGTTGCCATTCTCCGCCAGATCACCAGCAAGCCTGGCGAGCCGTTCGAGGGTTCGCTGCCGGCCGGCGTGACGCGACTCGCCAGCGTCGTGGTTGTCCGCGGCGCGTGAGCCGACGAACCGCGAGAGCGGTGGAATGAGCTAGCCGCGTTGGTCTTTGACCAGCGAGGCGAAACCCGCCAGTAGCCCGGTGATCTCGCCCGAAGGCTGGACCTGCGCGAGATTCGTGTGGCCCCATCGCGCCGGGTGGCCGTCCAGAGCGAACAGCACGGCGCCAGCGACGACGGGGTCTGCCATCCATGGGGTGTAGCCGAGCGATAGGCTTGAACTGGCGCCGCCGAACGACTGACGGATGAACTCGGAGACGGTCTCAGATGGCAGTTCCGCTCTTGCCGCGTCGCCGCTCGGCTGGAGCACGTCACGATGGCGCCAGCCCGTCTCGGTCACCAGAACGGGCAGGGTTCTCTGCACTCCCAGGGCGGCGAGGCGATACAGCTCCCAGCGGTAGGCGTTGATGCCGCGATTTGTGAGTCCGCGGGGTGGCCGCGAGCGCTGAGTCCGGCGGTCGTCCAGCAGGTCGTCGATCTGGAAGGCGCTGGACGACGGCGGCGCCGAGAACGGCCCCAGCGGATAGGAGTGGGAGGCCCAGACGTCCACGACGTCGAAGGCTGTGGGGTCCGCGGCGACCATGCCGGCCAGGAAGCTCTCGGCGTCGACGGCTCGAAAGCCGTTCAGGTCGCGCGTCCCGGTGTTGGGCGCGTACAGATCGAGCGCGGCATTCAGCACCCGGACGCGAGGGTCGGCCCGGTGGAGCGCCTCGCCGACGTCACGCAGGTATCGGGCGTACTCGCCAGCATCCGGACGGCCGCCCCACTCGTCGCTCCGGTTGGGCTCGTTGCCGACAATGGCGTAGAGCGGCTGGTCTGTCGGATTCACGAGGCGGAGGAAGTCGGCGAATCGCCCGGCAATCGTGGTATAGCGGCCATCGGCGTCCCGGAGCGGCGCAGTCCAATGCCCCGCCGCGCGATCCTGGAAGGTGGCGAGCCGGATAACTGGTCGAAGTCCCAGCCGCTGCGCGCCGTCTACGAAGAGGCGCCACTTGGTGGGATCGAGGTCATCCGAACGAACCAGTTCGACCACATAGCCACCCGCCCCGACGATCCAGCGGGCATACGCCAGGTGCTGCGCCCAGAGCGAGGTCGGCCACTGCCCCACCCCGTCGTCCAGCAGAAGATGAACGCCCCACTTGTTCGCCGCGGCAGGCGCCCGCGGCGGAGCAGGCGTCGGCAGCGGCGGTCGCTCCGGAGCACCGTCCTGGCGCGGAGAGGGAGTCGCGGTCGCCGGCGGAGGACCGGCGGCAGCGGTAGGAGGAGTCGGCGGGGCAGTACCTGTCGGTGGGACAGCGGTTGGCATCGCCACGGGCTGGCTCGGGAGGCAGGCGCTGGTCGTGGCAGCCAGCATGGCCAGCGCGGTCACTGCCAGCGCGCAATACACTCCCCAGCGGCGAAGGCGACTCGCGAACAGCAAACGACGACCTCTCACGGTCGACCGGGGGCGCGAGCTTAGACGCGCGCGCCCTGCCCCGCCAGGTACTGGCGGCCCGGCTCCGCCACATCGTCCCAGCCGAAGAGCACGGCTATCCGTGTCAGCCGCTGGATCCTGTCCACCGGTGCGCTCGCGGCGATCGACTGCTGGAGCAGGCCAGCGGTGAGCGTCTTCAGCCCGTCCAGGCCGGCCGCCCTGGCAGCGCAGGCGGGCGTCGCTCCGACGATGCCCTGAACGACGAGCGCATCCGCGAGACGGACGTCCTCCTCGTAGGACTGGTTGAAGCCGGCGCCGAGATACTGCTGGAGCTTGCCCGCGATGGCGGTCTTGATCAGATCGAGCAGGCAGTTCTTCTGCGCGGCAACCGCGGGAGACTGATCGACCATCGTGTAGAGCGCGAACAGCCCCTGAGTGGGCAGACCGGCGGTCCTGGCCCAGAGTCCATCGGCCAGCAGGTCAGCATCGGGCGTGGCCAGTGTCGCCGGCAGCCCCAGAGCATCGGCCGGCGGTTGCTGAATGAGCTGGCCAACCGCGCCGCGCACCTGCCGCTCGAGGTTCTCGTCGAAGCCATCCACCTTGGCGGCCCACACGGCGTCGCGCAGCTCGTAGCCTGACCAGGCGTCGCCACCGAAGGAATCGAGCGTCCAGGTTCCCTGCACGCCTGCGCACACCGCCCGCTGCCAGCCGTTGAAGCTGACCGTCGTCGGTCCCTGCCAGCCAGGCAATCTGCGTCCCAGCGGCCCCATGTTCAGATCCGCCTGGCCCTGACCGCTGGCGGGAATGCTGGAGCCAGCGTAGGGGTCGCTGAGCTGCCCGTCGATGGTGAGCTGCAGCCCGCCCGAGGCGGTCATCCCAGCTCGGTCCGTCGGCGAGGGCTCGAACTGCGAGGAGGCAGTGCCCGTGACGTGGCCCGCGTCGTCGATGGTGACCTCCATCGAGCCACCAAGCGGCAATGCCAGCTCCGAGGGGCCCAGCGGCAGGGCGACCGTTCGGACGAGCGTCCCCTTGAACCCGCCGGTGTATCTGCCAGGCCCCGGCAGTCGGTCTTGCTCGCCGCAGGCGCCGCTGGCCGCCCCTGCCGGAGAGGCCGGCGCCAGGCTGGCGAGTGGGAACGCGACCCCCAACGCGACCAACCCTACCACCGCATGACGGAGCAACCCCGCCCCCCAGGTCTCACGATGCCGCATGGACGCGCCTCCGAGATCGTGCCGACGAAGATGTCGGCGACGTTTTCGCCACTCCATCATACGGAAGTAGCAGGGCAGCGCACATCGCGTAGCAGACGCTGTGGACGTCCGGGCAGCGACAGCGCGCCGGTCCGCGATCTGATAGTACTGCGTCATAATCGTGCTGCGCCGTGGAGGTGCGCAGGAGATGGCCGCCGCGACCACCGTTACCTTTTCCCTCTCGACTCGAATCTTCAACGGACCAGGCAGGGTCGGCCTGGTCGGACAACTGACCCGGGAAACGGGGCTCACTCGCGTCCTGCTCGTCACCGACCCGGGTGTCAGGGCCGCCGGACTCGTTGCGCCTGTCGAGACGAGCCTGCGTGAAGCCGGCGTTGCCGTGGAGGTGTTCGATCGGGTGGAGCCCAACCCGTCCGTCACCTCGATCGAGGCGGGCGTCGCGCGTTACGGGGCAAGCCAGGCAGCGGGGTTGGTCGCGCTCGGCGGCGGGAGCGCCATTGACGCGGCGAAGGTGATCGGCATCGTCGTCGCCAACGGCGGCCAGGCAGCGGACTATGAGGGAGCCGACGTGGGCCGGCTCCCGTCGCCGCCGCTGGTCGCGATCCCAACGACGGCTGGCACCGGCAGCGAAGTCACCTTCTCGGCCATCATCAGCGACCCGGCCCGACGCGGAAAGAAGATGAGCATCTCGAGCCGCTTCAACCGTCCGACCGTGGCGATCGGTGATCCGGAGCTCACCCTTTCGCTACCGCCCGGCCCGACCGCCGCGAGCGGGATGGATGCGCTCACCCACGCGATCGAGTCGTACACCAGCCGCAACGCCATCCCCCACACGGATGCAAACGCGATCTTCGCCGTGCGCCGCATCGCTCGCTGTTTACCAACTGCCGTCACTCACGGTGACGACCTCGAAGCGCGGACCTCGATGCTCATGGCGAGCCAGCTCGCTGGGATCGCCTTCGCCACCGCCGGTCTCGGCATCGTCCACGCCCTCGACCATCCGCTGACCGCCTTCTACCATATTCCGCACGGCGTCGCGAACGCGATCTTGCTGCCGTACGCCATGGAGTTCAACCACGAGCACGCGCTTGAGCGCTACGCCGACGTGGCAGAAGCGCTGGGTGTGCCACGCCACGGCCAGTCAGATCGAGCGCTGGCGCTCGAGGGCGCCGCCCGCGTGCGAGAGCTGACCGAGGCGGCCGGCATCCCAACGACGCTCAGGGCCGCCGGAGCCGCCGACGACGAGATCGAACTGATGGCTCAGGAGGTTATGACAAGTCGCGTCCTGCCGCTGAACCCCCGCCCGTTGACCTTCGAGGACGCCGTTCGGCTCTACGAACGGGCGATGGATGGAACGTAGGCCGTTGACACCGTCACGCCCGCTCGATACCGTTACCAGAGGAGCGCGACGTCCGAGAAAGCGCGGCGACGCGCACCGACGAGGAACGGACGGCATGGGCGATCTGCCGACCGGCACAGTCACATTCCTCCTCACCGATATCGAGGAGAGCACGGCACTCTGGGAGCAGGCCCCGGACGCGATGCGGGTTGCCCTCGGCAGGCATGACGCGCTGTTCGAGGCGGCCATCAGGGAGTACGACGGCAGTCACATTCGACCGCGCCGCGAAGGCGATAGTCGCTTCGCTGTCTTCTCCGGCGCCGTCTCCGCGGCCTGCGCGGCGCTGACCATCCAGCGCGCGTTCGCCGCTCAGTCCTGGCCGACACCGCGGCCGATCAGGGTTCGGATCGGGATCCACACCGGCGAGGCGGAGCCGCGGGATGGCGATTACTACGGGTCGGCCGTCAACCGCTGCGCCAGGATTCGCGGGCTCGGGCACGGCGGTCAGACGCTCCTGTCCGAGGCGACGGAAACGCTAGTGCGGGACGCATTGCCTGGCGGCGCGCAGCTCAGAGAGCTTGGCGTCCATCACCTGAAGGGACTGACCCGGCCTGAGCGGGTGTTCCAGCTGACCGCGGCCGATCTCCCCCAGGCATTCCCGCCGCTGCTCGAGATGGAGGCCCTGCCCCACAATCTCCCGCTGCCGCGCAGCGCGCTGATCGGGCGCGAGCGCGAGATCGCCGAGATCCGCGCTCTGTTGCTCCGGCCGGATGTGGGGCTGGTCACGCTGATCGGCCCGGGCGGGATCGGCAAAACGCGCCTGGCGGCTCAGGTGGCCGCGGTGGTGCAGGACGAATTGGCGGACGGCGTGTCGTTTGTCGAGCTGGCGGCAGTCCGCGATCCCGCGCTGGTCGCTCCGACGATCGGACAGGCGCTCGGCGTGGCGATGGACGCCGGGCGACCACCGCTCGACACCCTCAAGGAGCACCTGCGCGATCGCGAGTCGCTGCTGGTGCTCGACAACCTCGAGCAGGTGGTCGAAGTGGCGCCCGAGTTGGCCGAGCTGCTGGCCGCCTCGGAGCGGCTCAAGCTGCTCGTGACCAGTCGCGTCGCCTTGCGAGTGTCGGGCGAGCGCGAGTACGAGGTGCCGTCGCTGAGCTTGCCGCCGCGCGGGCTTGCGCGGGCTGGGGCAGATGTCGTGCTCGCAACGAGCCGATACGAGGCGATCCGGCTCTTCGTGGAGCGCGCCCAGGCGGTGCGGGCCGACTTCAGACTCACGGCCGCCAATGCCGAGGACGTCGCGGAGGCCTGTCGCCGACTGGACGGACTGCCCCTGGCCATCGAGCTGGCCGCCGC
>JADZDV010000221.1 GCA_020850915.1 Chloroflexota bacterium
CACCGGTGTGGGGAAGGCGATCTACTTCCAGGAGGGACTGGCCACTGAGGGCGCCTGGCTACGGCCGTCGCTTGGCAACCCGACCCAGAGGCTCGACCCGACCGCCCAGCCAATCGCCCTGCGGCCCGGGCCGATCTGGGTCCAGGTCGTCCCTGTCGGACCGCTGGAGGGAGCCGTCAGCGTGCGCGGCCGAGACGCCTCGGTGCGGGCGTTGGACCTGCAGCGGAGCAGCTTCCCGACGATCTGCACCCAGTGTCGAGGCCGAGCTGGAGTTCGGTGATGATCTCCCCCCGGGGACGGGGTGGTGAGACGCCCCATCCTCCCTGGAGCCCACGTCCAGGCTCAGCACCTCACGCTGGCCTTCCCCAGTGACCCCGATCGCGATCACCACCGCCATCGAGATCGCTCACCCCCCTCTTGCACGCTTGCTGGGCTCGATCTTGCCCCTGGACCGTCGCTGATATCCGGACGCGAGCGGCAACGAGGATTCCCTCCGTCGCCGGACGCTCTGCGATCGTCGGAACAGACTCGGTTGGCGCGGTGCTGACTGCCCCGCCCTGGCAGAGCCGGTGCACGGTTCCGCCCGATGCACCACAGGCGAGGTCTTCGGCAGTCGCTCCTCGCGGCACCATCGGTGCGACCGACTGGTGTTGAAACGGTCGTTGTAGGGGCGCCCCTACCGGTCTGTCGACCACGCTGCAACACGTTTCGGGCGCACCCCGGCACCATTGGGCTCTTGCAGATTCAAATCTACAGGAGTAGAATTCGAGAGGAAAGAGCGCGGGGTCTGGCTCGGCAGACGGGCGGCCCTGCTGGCGAAGGAGCCTTGATATGTCTCCCGCACTCATCGCCGACCTCGTCGTCGTCGGCTCCGGCGTGGCCGGCCTCTCCGCGGCGCTCGCGGCCGCCGACCTGGGCGCGCAGGTGCGCCTGCTCAGCGCCGGTCCCCTCCTGGCGGGCTCCAGTCCGCGGGCGCAGGGCGGCGTGGCAGCGGCGGTCGGCGCGGACGACGCGCCGGCCCTGCACGTGGCCGATACCCTGGCCGTGGGCGCGGGGCTGAACGATCGGCGCGCCGTCGAGGTGCTGGTGGACGAGGGGCGCCGGGCGGCGTGGCGACTGATCGAGACGGGCGTGCCGTTTGACGGCGGGCCCGACGGGCCACACCTCGGGCTCGAGGGCGGCCACGGCCACCGACGAATCCTGCACGCGGGCGGAGCGACCGGTCTAGCACTCACGACGGCGCTGCTGGGTCGCGTGGTGGAGCATCTGAACGTCTCCGTCCACGCCCACACCCCGGCCGACGAGCTGCTGCTCGAGGATAGCCGGGTGGTCGGGGTGCGCAGTGGCGGGACGACCTATCGGGGCTCGGCGGTGCTGCTGACGACCGGCGGCTACGCGGGCCTCTGGGCGCGTACGACGAACGCGCCAGAGAGTCGCGGGGCCGGCCTGGCGCTGGCGTGGCAGACTGGCGCGAGCCTGGCGGACGTAGAGCTGGTCCAGTTCCATCCGACCGCGCTGGAGCTGCCGGGGCGGCCGGCCTACCTGCTGTCCGAGGCGCTGCGAGGCGAGGGGGCGCAGGTGCTCGACGCCAACGAGCGGCCGTTCATCGATCCGCTGCTCCAGCGCGACGTCGTGGCGCGGGCGATCGCCCGCGAGCGGCTGCGCGGCCCGGTCTACCTGTCGCTGCGCCACCTGGACGCCGCGTCCATCGAGCGGCGCTTCCCGACGCTGGTAAGCCAGTTGGCAGCGTGGGGCCTGGACCTGGCGCGCGACCTGCTGCCGGTCGCGCCGGCGGCGCACTACTGCATGGGCGGCGTCCGGACGGACACCTGGGGTCGCACCGACGTGCCGGGCCTCTACGCGGCCGGCGAGGTGGCCTGCACGGGCGTCCAGGGCGCCAACCGTCTCGCGAGCAACTCGCTGCTGGAGTGCCTGGTCTTCGGCGGCCGCGCCGCGAAGGCGGCCCTGCGGGATGGCGAGGCCAGACCAGCGAGCTGGCAGCTCGACGATCTACCAGAGACGGCCGACTGGCCGGCTTCGCACGGCACGGCGCCGATCGCCCCAGCCGTCCTGGGCGCGCGGCTCGACCGCGACCTCGGCATGGAGCGGAGCGCGGAGCGGCTGATCGCGCTCGCGACGGACCTGCCCGACCCCGAGGCGAGCGCGTCGCTGGACGGCTCGTGGCTGGCGGCGCTTGCCACGCGGGCCGCGCTGCTGCGCCGCGAGAGCCGGGGCGCCCACTACCGAGCGGACGCGCCGGAGACCAGGCCGGAGTGGCGCGGCCGGATCCACTGGCGGCGCGGCCACGAGCCACGCTTCGAACTGGTCGCCGCGTAGGATTTCCCGGGCGGCAGGCACAGGCCCTGGCCCGCGATCGGCTGACTCACGGGCCGGGGGCGCGGATGTACTCCGAGACATCGGCGTTGTAGACCACCTCGTCCACGTCCATGACGAACCACGGCCGGCCCTGGTCCAGCCAGGTGATGGCGATCGGCGAGCCGAGGCGGAGGCCGTGAAAGCTCCGCCA
>JADZDV010000222.1 GCA_020850915.1 Chloroflexota bacterium
CACCTCCGCGCCACGAGCTCGGCGCGGATCCTGCTGCTGACAGAAGGCGACAGCCTCGAGCTGTCGGTGGCGGCGCTCGAGCTCGGCGCTGATGACGTCGTGGCCAGGCCGTTCGCTCTGGCCGAACTCCTGGCTCGTATCAAGGCGTTGCTGCGCCGGGCCGGGTCGAGCGATCGGCCGCTTCTCGAACATGCTGATCTTCGACTCGACCGCTCGGCCCGCGAAGCATTTCGGGCTGGCCGGCGCCTGCCGCTGAGCTCGCACGAGCTGGACTTGCTGGCGTTCCTACTCAGCCAACCCGGTCGGGCCTTCTCGCGCGACGACCTCTGCCGGCACGTCTGGGGCTACCCCTATGCGGGCGAGTCGAATTTCATCGACGTTGCCATCATGGAGCTGCGTAAGAAGCTCGAGGCCGACGGCTGCCCGCGGCTGATCCAGACTGTGCGCGGCTTTGGCTACTCGCTGCGCGAGCGGTGAGGGGAGCTGGATGGAGATCGGGCTCGACCTGGCCGGGTCCGGGATTCCTGTCGCCACGACATCGGGCCTGGCCGCGTGCCAGTGGCATGCCGAGCTGTCCGTCGTCGGCCGCCATGGCGAACTCCCCGCGCGAGTGGGCGACGACTGGCACCTGTTCGGGACGCTCGTCGGTCGGGATTCCGCCGCCCATCGGACCTGACGCGCTGACAGGTCGGAGCCGATCGAGTGCTGCTTTCCGACGCGGGGTCCTGTCAACCACAGACATGAGCGGAGCGTGAGCGTTGGATGAGCGCACGATGAGCGCAGTCCAAGCTCCGTCAGGGAGGCACGACCTTTGCTTCTCTCAGCTCTCGTCGGCCAGTTCCAGGTAAAGAGCCTGGCGACGACGATCGGTCCGCCAGACGGCGGGAAAAAAGGAGGCAGAGAGCGATGAGTCGGAGACTGTTGGCGCTGGGTGTTGGCATGGCGTTGGCCCTCAGCACGATGGGTAGCGGGGGTACGGCATTTGCCCAGGCGTGCCAGGTCGACGCCAGCGCCGGGACGAGTGGGAGTACGGAGATGCTGCCGCGGGGGCAGTGCGCAACGGACGTCAATAACGATACGAGCGGCCAGAACACCAGCATTGGAAGCCAGACTGCCGCCCAGGGGGCGGGCACGGCCGCGGTTCAGCCGCCCGAGGTGGCCTCGCAAGCCGGCTCGCTGAGCCCGCAGCAGTTGGCTCAGCAGGCGCTGGTGGGCTTCTTCAACTACACCGATCAAAACTGGAGCGTCCAGGGTTTCTCCTCGCCCCAGCAGATGCGAAGTGTCCTTGGTGGTGATTGGCTGATCCAAACCGAGCAACTGGCGGGCAGCTAGGCAGTCCCCGCTCATCTGAAGCATCGGGAAGGCCCCAGCCTTCCCGATGCTTCTTCTTGCCCGGCCGGGCAGACCACGCCCAAGGGCATGCCCCCTGCTTCGCCGGTGCCAACTGCTCCACATTCTCTAGCATCGCGGCGGTCGAGCCGCGCGGCAGCAGGTCGATGGCGGGCCGTGGGCTAGGTAGCGGACTGTTTCTGTGCTGTAGCCTGCTCGTACTCCTCGCGGCTGACGAAGGTCCCGCCGTCGATGTCCCGCGTGAGCTCCTGCCGGCGCACGTCGAAGGTGAGGTGGGCCTCGATCCGCTGGAAGCAGCGCTGGTCGATCACAATCTTGCGGACGAAGTAGCCCGCGACGCCGCTGCTGTTGTCGCCGAACTCCTGCTGAAGGTCGGTGGCGAGATTGAGCCGCACGCGCACGCAGTCTCCGCAATGGTTGCAGCGTACGAAGAAGTAATGCCCCGCGTCACGCTCGGCCGGCTCGCTTCCGCCAAGCGCCTTTTTCAGCCGGTCGAACAGACCCATCCACGTCTCCCCACGGCGTCGCGGCCGCTTTCACGATCTGGTCGCTGTGAGCATAACCCACGGACCTGGTGGTCAGTGAGTATCGGGCGCGGACGGCAGGGTGAGGCGGAAGTGTGCGCCGATCTGCTGATCAGCGAGCAGGCTGAGCGTACCACCAGCTTGCTCGACCTCGCGCCGAGCCAGGTGGAGGTGCAAGCCCAGACCGCGCTGGCCAACCATCCTGGTGTTGCTCGCGCGGAAGAACGGCTCGAACAGCGCGAATCGCTCGTCGTCGGGAACGCCGATACCGCTGTCCACCACGTCGATCGCGACGCGACCCGTTTCGTTGTGCCAGGAAACGGTGACCGCGCTGCTCTCTTCCGAGAACTTGGCGGCGTTGTCCAGCAGGATCCGCAGCGTCTCGGACAGCACGGCCTGGTCCGCGATGACCGAGGCACGCGGCGAGCGTCGAACCTCGTAGGTGTAGTCCGGGTACGTCGTCTTGACGAGGGAGACGGCGTCGTCGACCGCCGCCTCCACGCTGACCGGACGTGGCACTACCGCACGGGGCGCCTGGTTGAGCCGAGCAACCTGCTCGAGCATGTCGGCGAGGCGGGCGGCCTCGCGATCGATGGTGGTATAGGCGCGGCGGGCGGTGTTCTCGTCCCGGACGCCGCGCAGCAGGAGCTGGGCGTAGCCACGAATCGAAGTCAGCGGGGTCCGCAGCTCGTGGAGGGCAGCTCTTGGCAAACCGCGAGTAGTTCTTTCCACAATAGTTGAGTCGGTTTCGAGCACTCACGCACCGAGGTAGCTTCAGGTGCGTTCGAAGCGCTGCCATGGACGGGCAAGAACTGTGCCATGTGATGATGTTCTGAAAGGGCCTCTATACTCAGAACACCATGTCGCATGAAGATCGCGTGAGCAACAGAGGCGAAGGCGAACAATGGCCGCCGGTGACGGGCGATTTCGTGCTCGGCAACGCCGAGAGTCCTGTCGCCGTTTGCACCCTTGCCAGCCATGGGATGCTCCCGTCACTGGCCGGCCGACCGGAGATCGCCATCGCCGGGCGCGTCTACACCGAGAACGTCGGCATTGAGAAGATGGTCCAGAACCTCGTGGCGAACCCGCGCCTGCGCGTGTTGATCGTGTGCGGACGTGAGTCCCGGCATCGAGTCGGTCAGGCGATTCTGAGCCTGCATCAGTCTGGCGTAGACGCCGGTGGACGGATCGTCAACGCGCTCGGGCCCGAGCCGCTGGTGCCAAACCTGCAGCCGGCCCAGGTCGCCGCGTTTCAGCGCCACGTTCGCGTGAGAGCCATGATCGGCGAGCTAGATCCGGAGCGCGTGCTGGAAGCGGCGCGTCAGGCGGGGGTCACGGCGGCGGCCGACGAGACCGGCCCGAAGTCCGCGGCGCCCGAAGGCCAGGGGCCGACGCGCACGGTCGCAACTCCCGATCCAGCGGCCGAGTGGCGGCAGGACCCGTGCGGGTTCTTCATTATCTCAGTGGATCGCCCTCGCGAGCTGCTGGTCTGCGAGCATTACGACGCGGACCGCCGGCTGGCTAACATTGTCGAGGGGGCGACGGCGCAGGCGGTCTCCCAGACGGTCATCCGGCTCGGGCTCGTGTCGGAGCTGGCACACGCGGGGTATCTAGGTCGCGAGCTGGCGCTGGCGGAAGTGGCTATGAAGCTGGACCGCGAGTATCGGCAGGACACGCTGTTCGGGCGTGGCAAGGGTTAGGCCCCCGGGGGCTGCAGGGTTGGAGGCCGTTCTCGTTTGTCCCGTTGTCGGATTGCTTGCCGGACCAGCTTGAGACGGCCCCTGAATGCCCGAATGGCCACGCGCCGATCTGCCGCGGTGCGACGTTTCGAGCCGCGGAAGACGTCCATCGCCTTCAGCAGGACGCGTTCGGCCTGCTCCAGCTCTCCACGGCGCTCGTAGATCGCCACCAGGCGCCCGTATGGCCAGTCGCCTTCGAAGCCTTCGTCCACGTTCAGTTCGTAGATGGCAATCGCATCCCGCGGTTGGCCAGCGCTCTCCAGCGCCAGGCCGGCCATGTTGCGGTCGGTCTGAGCAGCCAACCGCGTTCGATCCTCTGGGTACTGCCACGGCTCCAGCGCTTTCGCTTTCTGGCCGTGGGGCGCTCTGTCGTTGCCTGTCACCCGTCCTGCTACTCCACGAAAGTTCGCCGACGGCGTTCAGCCGCCGTGTCTCAAGAGTAGCATTGGCCGCTTTGGGCACATGCTGATGGTCCGAGCAACAGTCCGGCTCCTCCGGTATCTTGCTCTGGTGCTCTCTGCACTGGCGGCTCCAACGACCCCGATCGTCCGAGCAGACGAACCTGCCTGCTTCGAGCAGACGGGATACTGCGTCCGGTCAGGGGACATGCTGGCATATTTTCAGTCGCACGGCGCCGAGCTGACACTTGGCTACCCGACGTCGCGGGAGATGCGGCTGCGAGGTGAGTGGCTTCAGTTGTTCCAGCGCAGCGCGCTCCGACGTCGCGATGATGGGACGGTCGAAGCGGTCGATCTGCCCAGCGACCGATATTTGCCGATTCGCAGGCTCAACGGCGCGGTCCTGCCCGCGACCGACGATCAGCTCGTCGCGGCGTCACCCGATGCATCCGCCGCGAGCGGACGACTCGAAGCGTGGCTTCGAGCAACGGTGCCAGACGAGTTCGAGGGCGAACGAGTGAATTTTCGCCGAGCCTTCAGCAGCCTGTTCGGGACGGTGAACGACATCCGTCGCGGAGCAGACCTGTTCGGGGTGCCGGCCTCCCGCCCAGCTCGCGACCCCGTCTCCGGGGCGTTTGTCTACCAGCGGTTCCAACGTGCCGTCTTTCAGTACGACACCGGCACCGGCCAGACCTCCGCCCTGCTGCTCGGCGAGTATCTGAAGGCGTTGCTGACCGGCCAGGGGCTTCCGCCAGACCTGGCCCAGGATCTCAGCGGGTCTCCGTTCTTGCGCCAGTACTCGAGCGTGGCCTCCGACGGGCTCCAGCGTCCCTGGGAGCTGCCTGACTCCGACCTCGCGAACGCGTTCCTGACGGATACGGCGGTGACGCCTCGTGCGCTCGTCCCAGACGGCTTTGGCCCGGAGACCGGCTGGCCGACGGGTACCGACGATGACGGCGCCGTCTCGCGCGATGACGGCGACTACGTTATCAGGACACAGAGACCGGGCACGCCAGACGAGGCGGTGTCGGTCCGCGCCACCAACGGACAGGTGCTTGGCGATTTCGAGCTTGTCGTGGACTGTCGCCTGAGCGAGCCACAGCCGAGAGCCGGCTACGCGATCCAGCTCCGTGGCGCGTCGGATGACTGGGTCTCGATGGTCGTGGATGCGGACCGGGGACTGCTTGCCGCGTACCGCGTGCAGGGAACGACACGACGCTGGCTGCTGGAGTGGACACCTATCCCGGGTCATCGCTCCAGCGATCAGCCAGATCGCTTCAGCCTCCGGGCCGTGGCCGGCGGAATCGCTGGATGGGCGAACGGAACGCCGGTGTTCGACGTGCCGGACGGTGGCCCAGCGTACGGACAGCTCTGGCTGGCGGCCGTCTCCTGGGGAGAACCCGCGGCAGCTCGGTTCTCGGGCTTGCGAGTCGTGGCCCTGACAGGAGGCGCCTGACGTCGCGAGCCGAGCGAGCTGATGGCATTCGCTCGTTGGGATGCGTTGTCGCATAATGGCGCCACGCAAGGTCAGGCGATCGGCGCTTTGGTCGTCGCGCGATCCCGGGAAGCGAAAGAGGTGATGTGCGAGTTCAAACTAACGAACGATTGATCAAGCGAGAGACGCGAATCGGCTTCGCGTTGCTCGGCGTGACGTTCGCGCTCTTGATTGTCGGCTGGATTGGTACCAGCGGCCGTGTGGGTGAGGTTGATCTTCTCGCGAGGTTCGGCGAGGAGCAACCGTGGGTGCCGATCGCGGCGGCATACGTCACCGTGCTGATCGGCCTCGGCTTCTACTATCTTGGGCAGGGACGGCTTAAGCGCTACGGACCGAAGTACCGCCAGGACGGGTTGCTGCGGCAGCTCCTGAAGGGGCTGGACGACCGGCACGTCCTGTACGTTTTTCCGTCGTCATCCCTTCCCGACTACGTACTGGCCGGGCCGTTCGGCGTGGTGGCCCTCGTGACGCGCGACCAGAACGGTCAGGTCATCTGCCAGAACGACCGCTGGCAGCAGCTTCGTGGGCGTGGCGCGCCGGGTGCGATGCGCGCGCTGTACGGTTCGCTGTACGGGTCACGTGTTGGCAATCCGTCGCTTGACGCCACAGCGGCCAGGCAGAAGCTGGAGCAGTTCCTGGCAGCCAGGCTGGACGACGCGTCGGCCATTCCAATCACACCGATCGTCGTCTTTACGAACCCCGCGGCCAGGCTGCGTGTCGAGCGGGCGAGCTGCACCGTCACGATGGCGCGTGAGCTTCGGGGCGTGCTCAGGAAGCTGAAGACTCCCGTGAGCCCGGGGCAGCTCGACGCTGTGCAGCAGGCATTGGGCACCGCCTGACCGTAGCCGCCAGCATGGCCCGTTCCTTGCCAGGGATCTGCTGGCCGCGGACGTTGCGACACGCGGTCAGCAAGCCAGTGAGACTGGCATGTTTCCTGCATGGGGCGCGCCCAGCCGGCGAGCAAGAGGGTCAACATGAAGAGCAGCTTCTCCGTGCAATGCATGATGTGTGGCCGATCGTCCGGTGAGGTCCGGAGTGGGGTCTTTCTCCGGACGCCGTCGGCCCCTCCGCTCCAGGTCAAGGGTGGCACATCGGTCTGCGGGTTCTGTGGCGGTAACCTGTTCCTGGAGGCAGACGAGAGCCTCGCGGCAGGTGTGCCGCGACTCGACCGGGCTGACAGGTGTCTTCGCCGCGTGTCCTGACCCCAACGATCGAGACGCTCGCTCCGCTTGCGCAGCCTCACCAGACGCGGCGTGCGCTGCCACACCTCAACGCGGAGCGGGCGAGGCCTCTGGCTGGTGCTCGCGGTATCCTTCTCACGGTGTCCTGGCGCGACGCTTCACGAGAACTTGCCGGGGGTGGTTGCGGTGGCTGTACGCGAGGAGCTCGAGCGGCGGGCCGCGGAGCTCGCCGCAAGGTTGACGGACGAGCTGGTGGAATCGTCAGAACAAGTTGACTCGCGGATGGGGACATATCTGCTGACTGCGCTCGTCTCAGAGCTCGGGCAGCGCGTCCAGCAGCGTTGCTGGGACCAGGCTCGTCGTTCGGATCCGCGCTGGGACATGGCTGCCGCCGAGGCCGAGACGCTGATCACGGCATCGTGGCGCTGTGGCGAGACGGTGGCGCAGCTCTCGAACAACTTCCGTACGTTCTGAGCGACTCTGGCGGCCGGGAACCGCGCGGACAACGGGCAGCGTCAGCTCTCAGCGGGACGTCGACTCCGGCATGGTGGACAATCTGGCTTCGATCTCTCCACATAGCAGACCGAGGGCCGGATCCTCACTCTGGCGACCGTCGGCGACGATCCTGGACAGGTCGGCGCCCGCGCGCAGTTGCTCAATCACGTCGCGCAGTCGCTCCATCTTCAGGCGCAGTGGGTGGCGCTCCTGATGCCCGGCCGCGAGGGCCCACTGGCGCTCGTAGTCTGCCATGAGCAGCTCACAGAAGGATTCGGAGGTCAAGGCGCGCCCCCGCTGCCCGGACCAGGCCCCTGGTCGTGGTCGCGGCGCGGCGCGGGAATGTAACGCAACTGTGTGATTCGCACGCCGTCCACGGCCTCGACTCGAATGGATCCGTCTTTCAGTGTAACCTGGTCGCCTCGCTCTGCCATCCGGCCGAGCTGCTCCAGGACGAAGCCACCTACTGTGTCCACCTCTTCGCTCTCGAGCCTCTGCCCGAAGCGCTCGTTGAACTCCTCCAGCAGCACGCGAGGGCTGATCAGGGCGCTGTTGTCCGGCTGGGGCTGGATCTCCGGGACTTCGTGGTGGAACTCGTCGCCGATGCGACCGAAGATCTCTCCGACCAGATCCTCAACGCTGATGAGCCCGGCCGTGCCGCCGTACTCGTCGAACACAATGGCAATGCGCGCTTCCGCGCGCCGGAACTCCACCAGCGCATGTTCCATCGAGGCCGAGTCGGGAATCAGCAACGGCGGGTGCAGGATCGAGCGGAGGCTGAATGACACCGGGGCATGCTTGAATGCGAGAAGGACCTCTCGAAGGTGAATCGTGCCGACTACGTTGTCGATGGTACCGTCGTACACTGGGAAGCGGGTGTGAGGCGTCCGCTCGGCGACATCGAGCAGTTCGTCGAGCGACGTGTCGAGACTCAGAGCGATGACGTCGCGTCGCGGCACCATGACCTGGCCGACGGTGAGCTCGCCGAAGTCGAAGACTTCGCTTAGCAGGCTGCGTTCGATGTCCTGGATGGCGCCGGCCTGGTGGCTGGCCTGGACCAGGAACTCCAGTTCTTCTGCCGAGTGTACGGTCGTGCCACGGGCGGTCGTCGAGCCGATGCCGAGCAGCCGGAGCGCCAGGTCCGTCGCGCCTGCCAGCAGGGCGATGAACGGGAAGAACATCTGCCGAAAAGCGTCGATCGGGCCGACGGTCAGGAGAGCGATGCGCTCAGAGTGGGTCAGGGCGACCATCTTGGGAACCTGCTCGCCCAGCACGATGTGCAGAAACGTGATCAGCATGAACGAGATGACGACGGCGACGGTGTGGATGCTGATCGTGGCGACCGGCTCTGGCAGGCCGCGGAACAGTGACTCGATCAGGTCCGCGATGGTTGCTTCTCCGATCCAGCCGAGGCCGAGGCTAGTCATCGTGATGCCGAGCTGGGTGCCAGAGACGAAGCGGTTCGGATCGTCCTTGGCGCGGGAGAGCGCCGTCGCTGAGCGACTTCCCTCCGAGACGAGCTGTTCCACTCGGCTTCGCCGAACGGTGACGAGGGCGTACTCTGCCGAGACGAAGAAGGCGTTCAGCAGGATCAAGGTCGCGACCGCGAGCAGGCGCAGCAGCGCGTCCACGTGTTAAGCGTTCCCCTCCGGTGACCGGCGGTGTGGAGCATGCGCCGAGCACCAGAGGCGAGTATGCCAGAGGCGCCGGGTCTGGCCCCCGGGCCTGGTGCCCGGGATGAGACTGCTGAGCTCCCCTGTGAACCAGCCGGTGCCACAACGGTCGCTCCGCTTCGAGGAAGACTGTTGTCTGTCCGTGGCTGTGGCGTATAACTTGCTATCTCGGTAGCAAGGCACGCTGGCCCTTGCCAAGGGGCCGGGCTGTTGTAGTCCAGGCGGTGGCAGCGGCCCGTCCCGCCGGGCGAGGCGAGCGAGGGGCGATGTGGGCGGAGGCGATCGGTCACAGATGCGCGCGACACGACGACAGTTCCTTCGGACGCTTCCTCTGGCTGGAGCGGCGCTGGCCGGCCCCTGGAGCGCGGGGCTTGACCGCGTGGTCAACGCATGCGCCGAGCCCGCCGGGCCGGACCGCGCCTGCGGAACGGCCACGACTGCCGCGGACGAGCCGGCGTTCCAGCCGTGGTGGGTGCAGACGTTCCTGCCGACCAAGCTCTGGCCCACCGCGTACGAGATCGACCGACCGATTGGCGCGGCGGAGGTGGGCCAGGTCTACCGGGTGCAGGCGCCGCAGAACGGCTACCGTCTGCGCGTCTGGGATCCCCGCGCCAACCGGGTGCTGTACATCGGCGCGGAGGCGGTCGGCCCAGTGGGCGCGCCTGACTGGGCTGATTACCTGAACGGCATGGACGGCCGGTGGATCGACGTGTCGTTGTCGATCCTGCAGCACGCCCGGGCGATGATGGGCGATGTCGAGGTTCACAAGGGGCTTGTGACGGCAGGCCTCCAGGGCTCGACAAAACCCGGCCGCTACAAGATCCTCCGCCGGGTCTACAACGAGACGATGGACAGTCGCACGATTCCGGGGCTTCAGGACACCTATCTGCTGAAGAACGTGCTGTTCACCCAGTACTTCACCGGCGACGGCGCCGCCATCCATTACAACTGGTGGGGGCCGCCGCGTGGGTTCGGATACCCCGGTAGCCACGGCTGCCTCGGAATGATGTACGACGACTCGAAGTTCTACTGGGAATGGGCAGACCTCGGCGTCCCGGTCATCATTCGCGCCTAGACCAGCGCCGGAGCGGGATCTCCCTGGCTCTGCCTACAGGGTCCGCGGATGTCACCGTGGCGCAGGTCCAGCTTGACTCCCGGAGCCGAAGACCGGGGACTGGCCCGTGGGCATCGCCCTGGAGAGGGTGTGCTTACCGCGCGCTGGAGCTCAGCGTTGGAATGCCGGCCGGCTGGGCGAAGGGCGGCTGGAAGCCGTTGTCTGAGGTGGGGCGCGTGAGGGCGCTCCAGAGGGCGTCGTCTGGCAGATCGTCCGACGGGTCGTTGTTCGAGCGGGAAAGGTCCGGCACGGCATAGGAGTACAGGGCGACGCCCGCGAGGCGTGAGCCGTCGGGGGCGGGGGTGGTCGCGCGCCGGATCTGGCGAATTGTCTCGGCTGGTGAGTTGAGATAGGCTGCCAGGCCTGGGATGACCTGCCGGTCGTTCGTGTTGCGCCGCTCGAACGAGAGCCAGCGGTCCAGCCAACCCGCCTGCTGAGGCGAGCTTTCGCGGTTGTAGTTCATGACGTACGCCTGGTCGATCAGCCCCTGCTCGAGCCAACTGCGCCAGTCCTGGAAGACGTAGGCGTAGGCCGGCATGCGCACCCAATCGGCGTCGGTGGCCGGGCCCGCGCCCCAGGGGATGACCGACGCGGTCAGTTTCAGGTCGGGCCGGACCGACTTAATGGCGTCGCGCGTGCGACGAACGTAGTCAGTCACCCGATCGCGGCGCCAGTCCATCCACCGCGGGTCGTTCGGGTCCGGGATGCCCGAGCGCCCATTGGCATCGTTGAAGAGCCCAACGCTTACCGGGTTGTAGCCCCAGCGGCGGTCCCAGGCGCCGCCGCCGGCAGCGTCGCCCTCGTTGTAGCGGACGCGGTCAAGATGGACGCCATCCACATCGTATCGCTGCACGAGGTCCGCGGCCAGGCTGACCAGGTAGGCGCTGACATCGGGGTGGCCCGGATCGAGCTGGAGTCCCTCGCCCCAGACTTCGCCGTCGTCGCGCATCATGAGCCAGTTTGCCGGACCACTCGTGGCGGGCCCGTGTGTGTGATAGAGGTGTTGGGGCCAGGGCGGGAGGTTGTAGCGATCGCTCCAGACGGGATACGTCGCCAGCCAGGCCTGGACTTCCAGGCGCGGTGCGTCCTCATGAGCCGCCTGAATGACCGCCCTGAGCGGGTCGAAGCCGGGCTGAATGTCGGCCGCCATCGGCTCGAAACCGGGATAGTAAAGATCGCCGCGTCGGCGAACCTGGACGAGCAGGGTATTGACGTTGGCACGTCGGGCGTCCGCGACCAGCTTGCGGACCTGGCTGGGCGTCTTGATGCCGTCGTGGAAGGCGTCCACCCACAACGCCCGAACTTCGGATGGGTTCGCCTCGGCGCGCGCGACACTGGGAGCTGGGAGCTGCGATGCGGCCAGAGCGGTCGTCACCACGAGCGGGAGCAGGAGCAGTCCGGCCAGCAGCCCTGGCCGTGTTGGTCGCCTCAACCAGGCCTCCAGAAGCGACGAATTCATCGCCGCCAGAGCGTAGAACGTGCGGGCGGGGTGGACGGTTGCTGTCCATCCGGGCCAGGATCGTGAGCCGTCTTGGCTATGCTCGCGGGGCACACGGCGAGCCTGGCGCCTCGCATTCGGTCCAACGCAAGCACGTTAGCCGATCCGACGAAGCCGTCGCTCCGGGCCGCGGTCACAGTCGTCTCACAGATGCTGGTCGAGCGAACGGCTGCTGGGTGAGGTCTGGAATGGGAACGTCGGCGGCAGCTTCAGACGTCTCACAGATGCTGGTCGAGAGAACGGATGTGACGAGGCTGGCGCCTGGCTATACTGCCGAAATGGACGCGCCGCTTTCCCTTGCCGTTCGGCGAACCTTGATGGCCGTTGCGCAGGGCGACCGGCCGGCAGAGCTGGTGGTGCGCAACACCCGCGTGTTCAACGTCTTCACGGGCGAATTCCTGCCGGGGCACGACGTGGCTGTGGCGGAAGGACGCGTGGCGTTTGTCGGTCCGAACGCGTCGCACACCATTGGCGACGAGACACAGGAGCTCGATGCCGACGGTCAGACGATGCTACCGGGCCTTGTCGAGGGGCACACGCACCTTTTCTCGCAGCCGTACGGGATCGACGAATTCATTCGGTATGCCGCGCCCGGCGGGACGACCACGGTCGTTACCGAGGTCGATCTCATCGGTCTGCTCGGCGTCGACGGAGCAACCGCGGCGCTAGACGGCTTCGCCGGCCAGCCGATTCGCCTGCTCGCCACCGTTCCCCCTCTGTGCGGCTGGCCGTCGTACCCGGAGCACCCAGGACTCGATCTGACGGCGTTTCGAGCGCTGCTCCAGCGGCCGGAGGTCGTCGGGCTGGGCGAGATGTACTGGGGCAATCTGCTGCGAGACGAAGGACAGTTGCAGGCGCTGGTGTCGGCTGCGCTAGAGGCTGGCAAGCGTGCTGAAGGGCATACCGCCGGTGCCCGCGGCCCGAAGCTGCAGGCGTACGCTTGCTCCGGAGCGACTTCCTGCCACGAGCCGATCGACGCGGAGCAGGCGCTCGAGCGGCTCCGACTCGGCTTCTACTTCATGGCCCGCCAGGGGCAGATCCGGCGCGATCTCCCGATGTTCGCCCCGCTCTGGAAGGATCACCGCGTCGATCTTCGGCGGATGATCCTGGTGACGGACAGCGTTTCACCGCGCTATCTGTTGACAGAAGGCTCGCTCGAGGCGAACGTCCAACAGGCGATCGATCTGGGACTGGAACCCGCGAGGGCGGTCCAGGCGGTCACGCTGAACCCGGCTGAACACTTCGGACTGGAGCAGGAGGTCGGGTCAGTCGCGCCGGGGCGGAGCGCCGACTTGCTGCTCGTGCCGGACGAGCGAACGATACGGCCGTCGCTGGTGCTCTGTCGCGGACAGGTCATCGCGCGGGATGGCCGCATGCTGGTGGAGCCCCGGCGCCTCGATTTCCCCGCGCGCTTCTACACGACGATCAAACGCCCACGCATCATTCGGCCGCGGGATCTCGCCGTCGTGGCGGAGGGCGGGGCATCGCGACGGGTGCGTGTCATCGACCTTGTCACGGACCTCGTCTCACGAGAGACCAGCATCCAGGTTGGCGTGGTGGAGGGCGAGATCCAGGCCCAGCCGGCGAACGGACTCTTGAAGGTCGTCGCGGTGGATCGGGCTCGGAGGACCAACGACCTGTTTGTCGGCTTCATCAAGGGGTATGGTCTCCAGCGGGGTGCTGTCGCGACGTCGATGAGCTGGGACGCTTCGTGCATGGTCGCCGTGGGCGCCGACGACCGGGACATCGCCCTGGCGCTCTGCCGCCTGCTCGACTCGCATGGCGGCGTGGCGGTGTGCGAGGGGGGCAGACTGCTGGCGGAGATAGTCACGCCGCTCGCTGGACTGACAGGCGTGGGCCCGCTGCCGATGATCGCCGACGACCTGGATGCAGTAGACGACGCAGTGCGACGCCTCGGCTGCAAGCAAGCGCGACCGACGCTCGCCGTGAACGTGCTGACCACGCCGGCGATCCCGTTCTTTCGAATCAGCGACCGGGGATACCTGAGGGTGAAAAGTGGCGAGTATGTCGGCCTGTTCTCAGACGACACGCCGCTCGACACGCCGGGCGGCGTCGGCGGGTGAGGAGCCGTTGAACAGCTCTGGGTGAAGGATCGTCGCCAGGATTTCGATGCCTTCGATCAGGCGCGGACCGGGGCGATTGAAATAGGCGGACCCGTCCACGGCCCAGACCCGATCGGCCTGGACTGCTGGTAGCCGCTCCCAGGACGCTGGCAAATCCGTGCCGCGGAAATCTGTCAGCGCGGCGCGTAGACCTCTGCCGCGGAGCATGAGAACAACAACCTGTGGTCGGGCTTCTTCGACCTCCTCCCAGTCGATCCGCCGGGCTGGCGCGCCGGCCTCGCCGAGTCGCTCCACGCCGCCTGCCAAGCCAACCATGTCCGGCACCCAGTGCCCGGCGCTCGAGAGCGGGTCGAGCCACTCCAGACAGCAGACGTGGGGGCGGTCCAAGGCGCGGGCCGTCTTGAGCGTCACAGCGTCGAGCCGTGAGCGCAGCGAAATGATCGCCTCGTGGGCTTGCCTCGAACGTCCGGTGGCGTCGCCGACGGTCTTGATGTCGTCGAACAGCTCCGCGAACCGGGTCGTCCGCAACGAGACCACTCGAGGGGTGGTAGGCAGGCACGGCAGCGCTGCCTGGACGACGCCGTGCGAGACGGCGCACGCGGCGCACGGCCGCTGGGTAACGATCAGATCGGGAGCAAGGGCGACGATGGCGTCCACGTCCAGCGTGTGCTGCGCCTCGCCTGACGTGGCGGCATCGCTCGCGCGGTCGTCGATCTCACAGGCGCGGAGCCGCGCCGAGGCCAACCGCGGACGCGTGACAACGGTTTTCTGGCTGGCCTCGGGTGGAACATCACAGGAGTGGGTTACTCCCACCAGCTCGTGGTCCAGACCGAGCAGGTAGATGATCTCAGTGGCTGAAGGAAGCAGCGAGACGATGCGCACGATGGTCCACCATCAGGAGGCTCGTGAGATCATACGTCCCGGTGGCGGTTAGCTCTTCTGGACCTTGATCTTGTGCACGCGCTGCTGGACGGCTTTTGGCACGGTGATCTTCAGAACGCCGTGATCACAGGTCGCCGTGACGGACTCCGCGGAGAACGGCGCGGGCAGTTCAACCTGGCGCTGGAACCGACCTAGCGACTGCTCTCGCAGCAGCGGGCGCCAGTCCTCACCCTGGACCACGCCGCTCTCACCGGTCATCGTGAGCACATTGTTCAGGCTGGTGATCTCCACACTGTCCGGCTTCACGCCAGGGACCATGAAGAACAGGTGGTAGTTCTCATCGTCCTCAAAGACGTTCATCGCCACGTTGTTGCCGGTGGCTGAGTACGCTCGCCCCGGGACTGACGGCCGCAGGAACGCTGACTCCATCAGCTCGTTGACGGCGTCGCGGAGAGAGAGGCCGTCGCTATAGCGGCTGGATCCTCGCATCATCGTAGTCCTCCGAAAAACGGGGAAGCTCTCACCCGGCTGCCCCACACCTCAAGCTTACGGAGCTTGTCGTAAGATGGGTGCAAGAGCGGTGTTAGAGGCTTGCAAGACGACTGTCAGATGCGCGTTAGAACCGGCTCAGTCGCGGGTGTAGTCGAAGAACTTGTAGCCGACACCCCGCTCGGTGAGGATGTAGCGGGGGTTGGCCGGGTCGTCTTCTAGCTTCTGGCGCAGGTAGTTGATGTAGAGCCGCACGTAGTGACTGGCGTCCCGATACTCCGGACCCCAGACCCGACTGAGCAGTGTTTCGTGCGAGAGGACCACGCCGGGGCTCGTCGCCAGGTGGTACAGCAGGCGAAACTCGGTCGGGCGGAGCTGGACCAGTTCGCCATGCACCTTGACCTCGTGACGATCGAAGTCGATTTCAAGGTTGTCGTCAACCTGGATATGGCCGCGGGAACCAGCCGGAGTGTTGCCTTCGGCACGGCGGAGCACAGCCTTGATGCGGGACAGGAGGACGCGCTGGCTGAACGGCTTGGCGACGTAGTCGTCAGCGCCAAGCTCGAGCCCGGTGACGACATCCCGGTCATCCGCCTTGACGGTCAGCATGATGACTGGCACCGCCGTGAACGAGCGCAGCTCACGCAGCGTCTCGAACCCGTCCATGATCGGCATCATGACGTCCATGACGACGATATCAGGTAACAGCTTCCTGATCCTCTCGAGCGCCTCGGCCCCGTTGTGAGCCTCGAATACCTCGAAGCCCTCGACTTCGAGGTTCATGCGGACGGAGTCGAGCAGCCGAGGCTCGTCGTCGACGATGAGGATCCCGCGTCGTGGCGTGGTCAAGACTGGCCTCGAGGAAGGGTCATGACGAAGCG
>JADZDV010000223.1 GCA_020850915.1 Chloroflexota bacterium
AACCGATGCCGCTCGTCCGCCTCGCTGTACTCTTGGGCGGCCGCATGGTTGACGTTCCCCATGCGCTGCACCCGGTTCCGGGCCGTAACCAGGCGAGCGTCAAGGTCCGCGGAACCTTGCTCATCCGCGGGCGCGGCCTCGCCACTGTCGTCCGCGCCTAATTCCTCGCGGGCGCGGGCTTGCAGGGCGTCCCGCTCCGCCCGCGCCCGCTCGGACCGGACCGCCAGCTCGCCATGCCGGGTCTCTGCCTCCAGGACCAGCTCGCTCAGCTCGGCCTCGCGGGAGCGGGCAGCGTCCCACTTCGCACGGAGCTGGGAGGAGCGGGTCTCCTGCTCGCTCAGCGTCACGCTGGTCGCCGCCAGGGACGCTTGCAGCCGTGCGACTCCCCCCTGGGCCTGGATCAACTCGTCCTCGGTCCGGTCACGAGTCTCGCGCGCGCGCTGAAGCCGCTCTTCGGACGCTGTCGCGCCGGACTCCGCGGCCTGCAACGCCCGGAGAAGCTCACGCAGCTCTGCCTGTCGATGGCGGACACTCGCCTCCGTCACCGCCAACTGGACTCGCAGGGTCTCGACCCGACCTCGCTGCTCGGCGGTCGTCGCCTCCCAATCGGCCTGCTCCTGGCGGGCCACCGCCTCCTCCTGAGCCAGATCTGCCAGGGTGCGGCGTGTCTCCTCGGCCTGGAGCGATGCCTCCGCTTCCCGCTGTCCGAGGCCCTGCCGCTCGTTCTCTATCTGCTGCAGCGCCTCGGCCAGCCACGACGTCCGCTGGCGTCCCGAGGTCAGGTCCAGCTCCGTCCGGGCCAGCTTCTGAGCGAGCCTCTGCTGCTCGCGCTCGCCCGCCGTGAGCTCAGCATTGATCTCGGCCAGCTCCCTCTCGACCTCGGCTCGGCGTTGCTGCAACCGCCCAGCCCGCGCTTCCGCCGCGGCCCGGGCCGCCTCGACGGCGCTGAGGCGTCCGGGTAGCTCTCGCAGCTCTCGGCCGCGGCTCAACAGTCCGGCCTGGGGCGCCATCGACCCGCCGCTGACAGCGCCACTGGTGCGCACGATCTCCCCGGCCACGGTCACGATCGACGCCCCCGGCGGCACCCGTTTGAGCTCCCGATGGGCGATATCCAGCTCCTGCACCACCAGGATCCGGCCCAGCAGCAGCGCCACCACCGGCGCGAAGCGACCGTCGTGCTTCGCCAGGTCGGCGGCGCACCCCAGAATACCCGGGCCCTCCCCGAAACGGGCGCGCGCCGGTACCCGCAGCGTATCCAGCGGCAAGAGCGTCACCCGCCCGGCGCGCTGCTGCTTCAGATAGTGAATGGCAGTATCGGCGTCGCTCCAGGTCTCGACCACTAGATCCTGCGCGTGTCCACCCAGCGCCACCTCCAGGGCGACCTCCAGCGCCGCGGGCACACGCACCAGCTCCGCCACGACCCCAGCTACTCCCCGCAGCCGCCCGGCTCTAGCCGCGGCCAGCACCGCCTTGACGCCGGCGTGCAGGCCGGCGAAGCTCTCCTGCAACCGCCCCAATGTCTCCAACCGTGCGCGCAGCCCGGCCTCATCGGCTCGCCGGGTCGCCTGCTCCTGTTCTAACCGGCGAAGCTCTCCGCTGACCTCGTCCAGGGCAGTCACCCGCTCCTCGCGCCGGGCCTTGGCGGCGGCGATGCCCTCGGCGAGGACGGTCGCATCGGCCAGGGCCTGCGCGTACTCCGCGGCCAGCTTGGCCAGTGCCTGCTGCTGCTGCTCCAGCTCCACCCCGCGTTCGTCTCCTTGCGCTAACAGTTCCGCCTGCCGGCGCTGGGAATCGGCAGCCCGCGCGGTGAAGTCCGCCTCGCGAGCCTCGGCGCGGGCACGGCTCTCCCCCAACGCCCGTATCCGCTCCGACAGCTTCGGCGCCCGGCCGGCATCGACATTGCAGGCCGCCTCCGCCTCGGCCAGGTCCGTTCGCCGCGCCGCGAGCTCCCGATCCAGCGTGCCTAGAGCAGTCGTCCCCCGTTCGTGCTCTCGTGTCGCCTGTTCGTGACGCGTGCTCGCCTCGGCGCGTGCCTGCTCGGCGCCCTCTATCTCCCGCTCCAGGGCGCGAGCCCGCTCGTCCAGGACCGCGGCGGACTGACTGGCGGCTGCCGCCTCGGCGCGCAGACGATCGCGATCCTGGCGGGAGTGCGCCAGGGTTGCCGCCAGCGCCTCAACCTGGCCAGCCAGGTTCGCCGCCAGCTCACGTGCCGCCCCGAGGGCGCTCCGCGCCTGCTGCACCCTGGTCGCACCCGCGATCTCCGCCTGCCGGGCGCTGGCCAGCTCTGCCTCCCGCTGCCCCAGCTCACGGCCATACCATTGCCGCAAGAGGCGGCGAAGCTCCGCTGCCGCCTCCGCATACGCGGCGGCGAGGCGGGCCTGGCGCTCCAATTGACGAAGTCGGGGCGATAGCTCGGCCAGGATGTCGGCCAGGCGCGTCAGGTTTGCCTCCGTCTGGGCCAGCCGGCGCTCCGCCTCCACCCGCTTCGCCTGATACCCGCTGATATCCGCCGCCTGCTCGAACAGGTGGCGTCGCTCCTCCGGCCGCAGGCTCAGAATGGAGTCGACCAGGCCCTGGCCAACCACGCTATACCCCGTGCTGAGGGCGCGGGTGACCTCGACGATGTCGCGCAGGCGCACTCGCGAACGGTTGAGCAGGTACTCGTTCTCGCCCGAGCGGTAGGCCCGGCGCGCCACGGTCACCTCGTTGAAATCGACGGGAAGGAGACGCGCGGAGTTATCGATGGTAATCGAGACTTCTGCCATACCGGCGGCGGATCGGGAGGTGCTGCCCGTGAAGATGACATCCTCGGATCGCTTGGTGCGAATCAGCGAGGGGCTCTGTTCGCCCAGCACCCACCGGATGGCATCGACCAGGTTCGACTTGCCGCTGCCGTTGGGTCCGACGATCGCGGTGACCCCTGGGCTGAACTCGATCTCGGTGCGGTTCGCGAAGGTCTTGAAGCCCTGAATCTGCAGCCGTTTGAGTGCCATTCCGAGGAGCTCACGGGTCTGGAACACGCGGTAGCGCTCCGTTGCTGTGCTCGTGGAGATCGATCGATCGATCTCCACGACATCGGTTCCGTCGCGCGGAATGGGGGCTCGTGGCGTCGAGGGGCAGGAGCTAGCTGGTGGCGACTCCAGCCACCGCGGACCCGACCGGCCCCGACCGCGAGGTCCGTCCTTTGCGCGCCAGCACGCGGTGGGAGGCCGCCACCAGGCCGCCGACCGTCAGCCCATGCTTTTGCAGCAGCTCCTCGGCCTCGCCCGATTCCCCGAAGCGGTCACGCACCCCCACCCGCTCCAGCGGCACCGGGCAGTGCTCACCCAGCACCTCGGCGACGGCCCCGCCGAGGCCGCCAACCACGCTGTGCTCCTCCGCGGTTACGATCGCGCCCGTCCGCTCCGCCGCCGTGATGATAGTCTCCACGTCGAGAGGCTTGATCGACGAGACGTTGATCACCGTGGCTCCAATACCCTGCTGGCGCAGTCGCTCCGCCGCCTGCAGGGCTGGCTGCACCAGCACCCCGGTCGCACAGATGGCCAGATCCGGCCCTTCGGTCAGGATCAGCGACCATCCCAGCGCGAACTGCACCCCGGGATCGAAGATGACTGGGAGCGTCGCCCGACTGAGGCGAAGGTACACCGGGCCGTCGTAAGCGGCGATGGCGCGGACCGCGGCCCGTGTCTCCCAGGCATCCGCCGGCACGACCACCGAGAGGTTGGGGATCACACGCATCAGCGCAATGTCCTAGAGCATCTGATGCGAGGCTCCGTCCGGCCCGACAGTGAGGCCGGCGTGGGTGGCGACGATCTTGACGTTTAGCCGCTGGTAGCCCACGTTCTGGCGGATTTGCTCCCAGGCGCGCCCGGTGGCAAAGATGGCAAAAGAGCTGGCAAAGGGCACC
>JADZDV010000224.1 GCA_020850915.1 Chloroflexota bacterium
GCGCCCCTACCAGTCGGCGGGTGGTCTGCAACATTTCTCGGGCACACCCCCCTTGCAGGCGATGAGTCGTTTCGACTACTCTTACGCGTAAGAGCACACCTTTAAGGCCAGTCCCGAGAGGCTGGGAAGGAGTGATGATCGTGTCGCGACACGCCCGGTCCGCGAGGTCTCGGTCGCCCCACCCATTGAAGCGGTGGCGGCGATTTTTTTTGTCGCTCGCGGCTGACGGAATGGGCCCTGTCCGTGATTGACAGCGAGGCGCGCCAGATTCTCTCCGTCGAGGAGATGCGCCGCGCACTTGCCCGCATGAGCCACGAGATCGTCGAGCGTCACGCCGGCGCGGAGCAGCTCCTCCTGGTCGGCATCCGGACCCGGGGCGTCCCGCTGGCTCGACGGCTGGCCGCGCGGATCTCCGAGCTCGAGGAACGGCCGGTGCCCTGCGGCGAGCTGGATATCACGCTCTATCGAGACGACCTCGCAAAGGGCCGGCCACGGCCGCTCGGCGCAACCTCCCTCCCGGTCGACCTCGACCGGCGAAGGGTGGTGCTGGTTGACGACGTGCTCTACACCGGCCGGACCATTCGGGCCGCGCTCGACGCGCTGATCGACCTGGGCCGTCCGCGTACGGTGCAGCTCCTGGTGCTGGTTGACCGGGGGCATCGCGAGCTGCCGATCCGAGCGGACTATGTCGGGAAGAACGTGCCGACCTCGCGGGACGAGACGATCGAAGTGCGATTACAGGAGGTAGACGGCGAAGATGCCGTGCTGCTTCGCAGAGGCCCGCGACAGCGGGCGAGGGAGTCCTGATGGCACGCGCGGTTTCAGACTTAGCCCAGACTCTCGCCCTGGAATCGCCGGCGGAGGCGCTGGCTGTGCCGTTCGAGGCCTCCAGGCCAACCAGCCAGTGGCTCGGACGGCGCCACGTGCTGGACCTTGACGACTTCACGGTCGGGGAGATCGAGCACATCTTCGCCACGGCCGAGGCGATGAAGGCGGTCCTCGCCCGCCCCATCAAGAAGCTGCCAACGCTCCGGGGCAAGACCGTCGTCACTCTCTTCTACGAGTCGTCTACCCGCACCCGGGTCTCATTCGAGATGGCCGCCAAGATCCTCGGCGCGGACGCGGTCAACGTCTCCGCCTCGGGCAGCAGCGTCGAGAAGGGCGAGTCGCTGGTGGACACGCTGCGAACGCTCCAGGCGACAGGCGCGGACATGGTCGTGATGCGCCACCCGCGGGCCGGAGCGCCGTATCTGGCCGCGGCCAACCTGGAGGCCTCCGTGCTGAACGGCGGCGACGGCGCGCACGCGCACCCGACCCAGGCGCTGCTCGACATGTTGACCGTCCGCGAGCGGCTTGGTCGACTCGAAGGTCTCAAGGTCGCGATCGTCGGAGACGTCCTGTTCAGCCGCGTCGCCCGCTCCAACTGCTGGGGCTTCAGCCGGATGGGTGCCCAGGTCTACCTCTGCGCGCCGCCCACGTTGCTCCCCTCAACGGGCAGCAGCGCCTGGCAGAACCACGGCCTCCCCGGCCTTGTCAGGGTCACTGAGCGCGTCCAGGAGGCGCTCGAGGGAGCCGACGTCGTCATGGCTCTGCGGCTCCAGAAGGAGCGGCAGACGGGCGGGCTGCTCCCCAGCCTTCGCGAGTACTCCCGGCTGTACGGCATCACTCAGGAACGGATGCGTCTCGCCAATCCCGGCGCGCTGGTCATGCACCCTGGCCCCATGAACGAGGGCGTCGAGATCATGCCGGACGTTGCCTACGGGCCTCAGTCCGTCATCGAGGACCAGGTGACCAACGGCGTCGCCATCCGCATGGCGCTGCTCTACCTGCTCGCCAGTGGGAATTCGGACACGTCCCTATGACGCACGCTCGCGTTCGGCTGATCGGCGGCCGAGTGGTCGACCCGTACAACGGCGTGGATCGGCTCGCCGATGTGGTCGTGGAGGACGGGCGCGTGCTCGGCGTTGCGACGGGCTCCGGCAGCGCGGACGGCGAGCACGCGCTCGACGTCCGCGGGCTGATCGTCGCGCCGGGCTTCATCGACCTGCACACGCACCTGCGCGAGCCTGGCCAGACCGACCGCGAGACGATCGCCACCGGCACGGCCGCGGCGGCCGCCGGCGGCTTCACGACAGTGTGCGCCATGCCGAATACGGACCCGACGGTGGACACTGGTTCAGACGTGCTGTTCGTGCAGGAAGCCGCGCGCAAGACCGCGTCCGTGCGCGTCCTTCCCATCGGGACCGTCACGCGCGGCCAGCTTGGCAAAGAGCTCTCGGAGCTGGGCGAGATGGCCGAGACTGGCGCCGTGGCGTTCTCAGACGACGGTCATCCTGTCTGGAACACGGCGCTGATGCGCCACGCGCTCGAATACAGCCGCATCCTCGGGCGGCCGATCGTGGACCACTGTGAGGACCGCGATCTCGCCGGCCGAGGGGCGATGCACGAGGGCGTCGTCTCGGCCCGGCTGGGCCTGCCCGGCCAGCCGGCCGCCGCCGAGAGCGTCGCCGTGGCTCGCAACCTGGAGCTGCTCCGGCTGACTGGCGGCAGACTGCACCTGGCGCACGTCAGCACGGCTCGTTCGGTGGCGCTGCTGCGCCAGGCGCGGGATGAAGGCTTGCTCGTGACGGCCGAGGCGACGCCTCATCACCTGACCCTCACCGACGAGCTGGTCGGCGGAGCCGAGCTGGGACGGCCGTTCGAGACCTCCACCAAGGTCAATCCGCCGCTCAGAACGGCCGAGGACACCGAAGCTGTGGCCCTCGCGCTGGCCGACGGCGTCGTCGACGCGATCGCCACCGACCACGCTCCGCACACCATCGTCGCGAAGGCGTGCGAGTACGAGAACGCCGCCTTCGGCATCAGCGGCCTCGAGACCGCTCTTGGCCTGTGCCTCCGACTGGTCGAGTCGGGCAAGGTGGCGCTGCCAACGCTGATCGAGCGGCTCACCGCCGGCCCGGCCCGAGCGTTCGGCCTGCCGTTCGCGGGCCTTGCGCCGGGCGCACCGGCGGACCTGGTTGTTTTTCACCCCACCGAGAGCTGGGTAGTCGATCCCAGCAGCTTCCGATCGAAAGGCAAGAACACGCCGCTGGCAGGTTGGACCCTGCGTGGCCGAGTCAAGCTGACCGTCGTCGGGGGCGACATCGCCTATCAGGAGGACGTGTGACTCGGCAAGCTGTCCTGGCGTTGGAGGACGGCTCGCTGTACGTTGGCGAGCATTTCGGCGCGGAAGTGGAAGCCGAGGCGGAGGTAGTCTTCAACACCTCCATGACCGGCTACCTCGAAGTCTGCACGGATCCGTCGTACCGCGGCCAGATGGTGGCGATGTGCCATCCGCAGATCGGGAACTACGGCGTGGCGCGCAGCCATCGCGAGTCGACCCGCCCGTGGGTCGCGGCGCTGATCGTTCGAGAGCTGGCGATGCTGCCCCACCACTGGGAGGCTGAGGGCACGCTGCCGGAGTACCTGGCAGAGTCTGGAGTGCCCGGCATCCAGGGTCTGGACACCCGGGCCCTCGTGCGTCGGCTCCGCATGGCAGGCACCCTCCGCGCGGTGCTCCGGCTAGCCGGCCGTGACGGCTTCTCCGAAGCCGACATCGCTCGAGCGCGGGTAGACGCTCGAGCGGTGGTGGACCTCTCCGACAAGGTTGTGGTTGGCGACGTGAGCGGCGCGGGCACCGCGGCCGTGGAGTCGCCGGTAGGGGGTCGCCGGATCGCCGTCGTCGATCTCGGGACCAAGCACAACATCGTGCGCTCCCTGGCGCGCCGCGGGCTCACACCGGTGGTCTTTGATTGGAAGACGAGCGCCGACGACGTGGTGGCCAGCGGCGCTGAGGGCGTGGTCATCTCGAACGGCCCTGGTGACCCGGCCACCCTGCCGGACGCGGTCGAGGCGACGGCAACGCTCATCTCCAGCGGTCTGCCAGTCCTCGGCATCTGCCTGGGCCACCAGATGATCGGCCGTGCGATCGGCGCCACGACCAGCCGGCTCCGCTGCGGCCATCACGGCGGCAACCATCCGGTGATGGAGCTGGCCACGCGCCAGGTGACGATGACCACTCAGAACCACGAGTTCCAGGTGGACGACGGCCCGGCGGTGACAGACGCGGGCTTCGTGGTCAGTCATCGCAACCTGCACGACGGCTCGATCGAGGGGCTGGCGCACCTCGATCGGCCCGTCTTCTCGGTCCAGTACCACCCTGAGGGCTGTCCAGGACCGCAAGACAACCAGCTCCTGTTCGATCGCTTCCTCTCCCTCGTGGCGAAGAAGGGTGGCTCCCGATGAGCGAGCGGCCGAAGAAGGTCCTGGTCATCGGCTCCGGGCCGATCGTCATCGGCCAGGCGGCCGAGTTCGACTACGCTGGCACCCAGGCCTGCCGTGCCTTGCGAGAAGAGGGCATCGAGACGGTTCTCGTGAACTCCAACCCGGCGACCATCATGACGGACGTCGGCATCGCGGACACGACCTACATCGAGCCGCTCGACGTCGCGGTAGTCACGCGGATCATCGAGCGCGAGCGACCGGATGGACTCCTGCCTACGCTCGGCGGCCAGACAGGACTCAACCTGGCCGTGGACCTCGCGAAGGCCGACGTCCTGGAGCAATTCGGCGTCCGCCTGCTTGGCACGCCGCTGGAGGCGATCGAGAAGGCCGAGGACCGACAGCTCTTCAAGGAGACGCTTGCCGCGATTGGCGAGCCAACGCCACCGTCCAGCATCGCCACCACCGTCGAGCAGGCGCTGGCGTTCGGCGAACAGATCGGCTATCCGCTCGTCGTCCGGCCAGCCTACACACTCGGCGGCACTGGCGGCGGGATCGCCGGAACGCCGCGAGCGCTTCGAGAGCTAGCGAGCCGCGGCCTCGCCGCCAGCCCCCTCACCCAGGTGCTCGTCGAGCAGTCGCTCGTCGGCTGGAAAGAGATCGAGTACGAGGTGATGCGTGACGGTGGCGGCACGTGCATCACCATCTGCAACATGGAGAACTTCGACCCGATGGGCGTCCACACGGGCGACTCCATTGTCGTCGCGCCCAGCCAGACCCTGAGCGATCCCGAGTACCAGGGACTCCGGAGCGCCGCGCTGCGCATCATCAGCGCGCTCGGCATCGAAGGCGGCTGCAACGTCCAGTTCGCCCTGGATCCCCACTCACGGGAGTACTTCGTTATCGAGGTCAATCCGCGGGTCAGCCGCTCGTCGGCGCTCGCTTCCAAGGCGACCGGCTATCCCATCGCTCGCGTCGCTGCCAAGATCGCCATCGGCAAGCGCCTCCACGAGATCCCTAACGCCGTCACTCGACGGACCTCCGCGGCGTTCGAGCCCGCTCTGGACTATCTCGTCGTCAAGATCCCCCGCTGGCCGTTCGACAAGTTCGCCTCTGGCGACCGCACGCTTGGCACGCAAATGAAGGCGACTGGTGAAGTGATGGCCATCGACCGCTGCTTCGAAGCGGCATTTCAGAAGGCGGTGCGCTCGCTCGAGTTCCGCGGCCGGAGCCTCCAGTGGGAGGACAAGGGCTGGAGCGAAGGCACTCCCGGGGAGGCCGTCACGCGACTTCGGTCGTTGATCGCAACGCCGAACGACCTGCGCGTCTGGGCGTTGATGGCGGCGCTGCGGCGCGGCGTCTCGTCCCAGGAGCTGTCCGACTGGAGCGGCATCGATCGCTTCTTCCTTGACAAGCTGGCGAATATCGTCGCGGTGGAGCGGCGGCTTCTGTCCGAGCGCCTCACCCCGCGCCTGGCGCGCACCGCCAAGCGGCTCGGCTTCGGCGACGGCCAGATCGCAAACCTGAGCGACATGCTGCCCGAGCAAGTCCGCGCGCAGCGCCAGGCCTGGGGGCTAAAGCCCGCCTATAAGATGGTAGATACCTGTGCTGCCGAGTTCGAAGCGGTCACTGCTTACTTCTACGGCACGTATGAATCCGAGAACGAAGCCCTCCCGATCGAGCAGCCGCGGGCGATCGTCCTCGGCTCGGGCCCGATCCGCATCGGACAGGGGATCGAGTTCGACTACTGCTCGGTCCGCGCCGCCGCTGCCCTCCAGGACGCCGGCCAGGCCTCGATCATGATCAACTCGAACCCCGAGACGGTCAGCACGGACTTCGACGCTTCGACGCGCCTCTACTTCGAGCCGCTCGACGAAGAGAGCGTGCGGGACATTGTCGAGAATGAGACGCACCTCGGCAACGACCTCGAGACGCCAGACGCTCCCCGCACCATCGTTCAGCTTGGCGGCCAGACGGCAATCAACCTGACAGACGCCCTGGTGAGCGCTGGCTGCCCGATCCTCGGAAGCGGGCGGGAGGTCATCGAGGGCGCCGAGAACCGGCGCGTCTTTGAAGACCTGCTCGACGTGCTGGGAGTGCCCCAGCCGCCTGGCGCGGCCGTGACGTCGGTCGAGGAGGCCCTCAACACCGCCCAGGCGATCGGCTATCCGGTGGTCGTACGCCCTTCCTATGTCCTTGGCGGCTGGGCCATGGAGGTCGTCCGCACGGCGAGCGATCTCGTGCGCTACGTGACCGCCGCTTCGGAGATCTCGTCTCGCCACCCGATCCTGATCGACCGGTACCTCGAGGGGCGAGAAGTCGAAGTTGACGCCGTCTGCGACGGCGAGGACGTGCTCATCCCGGGCATCATGGAGCACATCGAGCGGGCCGGGGTGCACTCCGGCGACAGCCTGGCAGTCTTTCCCACTCGCAGCCTCTCGCTCTACGAGATCGAGACAGTGGTGGACTACACTCAGCGCCTTGGCCGGGGGCTCGGAGTCAGGGGCCTCTTCAACGTCCAGTACGTCATCTTTCAGGGGAAGGTGTACGTGCTGGAGGCGAACCCACGTTCCAGCCGCACCGTGCCGTTCATCAGCAAGGTGACCGGCGTGCCGATGGTGGACATTGCCGTCCAGGTGATGCTTGGCCGGTCGCTCGCGGCCCAGGGGTACCAACCAGGGCTGTGCGCCTCGCCGGGGCTGGTCGCCGTCAAAGCACCCGTCTTCTCCATGTCCAAGCTGCCCGAGGTGGACATCAAGCTCGGCCCAGAGATGAAGTCGACTGGCGAGGTCATGGGCGTCGACTGGAGCTACGAGCGGGCCCTGGCGAAGGCGCTGCTGGCCTCGGGCATGTCGATGCGTCCGAAGTCGCGCGTTCTGCTCTCGATCTCGGACCGCGACAAGGCCGAGGCAATCCCGCTCATCCGCCGACTGGCCGGGCTTGGCTGCTCGCTGGCCGCCACCGAGGGCACGGCGGAGCTGGTCCGCGCCCTCGGCCTGCCGGTGGACAGGGTGACCAAGTTCTTCGACCGCGATAGCCCGAACGTGCTGGACCTGCTTCGCACGGGCACGGTCGGCGCCGTCGTCAACACGCTGACCGGCGATCCTGAAGCGCCGTTGCGGGACGGTTTCGAGCTGCGACGGACAGCGGCGGAGCGCCGGATTCCCTGCTACACCTCACTCGACACGGCTCGCGTGGCGATCGAAGCGATGGCGCTCGGCAGCGCGCCGCTCGAGCCGCGCTCGATGCGCGAGTACCTCGGCCCGCTGCACCAGGGGCTGATCGGCAAAGCGGGTGTTGCCTGATGCGATTGCTCGAGGCAGAGGTCGTCCAGAACAACCTCGTCATGCCGGACACGCACGTGCTCCGGCTTCGGGCGCCGATGCTGAGCCAGGCGGCTCCTGGTCAGTTCCTCCACATTCGGACCACCAGCGCTTGGGACCCGCTGTTACGACGGCCGATCAGTCTGTTCCGGATCTTTGAGGACGGCGCGTCGATTCTCGTCCGTGACGTCGGTCGGGGCAGCGGCACGATCAGTCGCGCACCCACCGGTTCGCGGCTCGACTGCATTGGCCCGCTCGGCCAGGGCTTTCAGACAGTCCCCGGCGCCAACCGGCTGCTGATGATCGGGGGCGGCTACGGCGTCGCCCCGCTCGTCGGCCTGGCGGAGCGTCTGCTGCCGGCGGGCGCGGAGATTACGCTCCTGGTCGGCGCGGCGACGACTTCCCACGTCTTTCCCGCCGTTCACCTGCCACCCGCCATCGAGTACCACACCTCGACAGACGATGGGACGCAGGGTCATCACGGGCTGGTCACCGAGCTGCTCCCCCGCTTCCTCCAATGGGCAGATGCCGTGTACGCCTGCGGCCCGACCGCCATGCTGGAGGCCGTCGCCACCGCCTGCGCGTCCCGCCCAACGCTGCCTGTAGCGGTGGCGATGGAGCAGCAGATGGGCTGCGCCATGGGCGTCTGCCTGGCCTGCGTGATTCCGACGAAGCATGGCAACCGCCGTGTCTGCCGCGACGGACCGGTGTTCCCCGCGACCGAGGTTGTGTGGAAGTGATCTCACATGCCTGACCTGTCCGTAGACCTGGCGCCCGGCAACAAGCTGGGGCTCCGCCTCCGAAACCCCGTGCTGACCGCGTCTGGCACGTTCGGCTACGGCGTCGAGTACCAGAAGCTCATCGACATCCAGCGACTCGGGGCCATCTGCTCGAAGGGCACAAC
>JADZDV010000225.1 GCA_020850915.1 Chloroflexota bacterium
ATTCCACAGCCTATCGCGCCAGCTTGGAACTAGCGGCGCGGCCTCGATGTCCGCACGCGGTCGTAGCAGTTGCTACAGTACACCGGCCGGTCGCCGCGCGGAAGAAACGGCACCATCGTCTCCTGCCCGCACTGCGCGCACGTGGCCGGATGCATCTCGCGCGGCGCGCGGTCGTACGCACCGCCATAGCTGCCGCTCGAATAGCCACCGGCGCCGCCGCTCTCCCGCTGGCCGCGCCGCGCGGCACGGCAAGACGGGCAGCGCCCCGGTTCGTTCGTCAGCCCTTTGAGGGCGAAGAACTCCTGCTCGCCAGCGCTGAAGACAAAGTCCGCCCCGCAGTCGCGACACCGAAGGATCCTATCCGCAAAGCTCATCGCTTTTCACCTCCCCTCCGGGAGAGATATGGCCTGGGCCAGGACCGATGTCGTGCTGGTGCGGACTTTCAGGCCGCGAGCCTGCTTCGTACCCTGGCAGAGAGACTGCTCCCCACCGGGTCTGACCTGTGCCGCGCCCACTATACAACGCAAGAGGCCTTCCCGCAATAGCGAATGCTGGAAAACGGCTCTCGAACACCCATGGCCGGGGCCCGGTGGCGCGCGGCTACGCGACCGCGCTGGTCGTGGAAACCTCGGACCGCTCGAGGCCGAGCTTCCGCTACCATCAGCAGCATTCCACTCCTCGCCAGGAGGTCGCTCGTGCAGCGTTTGCGCGTTGGGGTCATCGGTCTCGGTGTGGCCGGCCAGGTCATGCACCTGCGCCACCTCCGAGAGCTCGACGACCGCTTCGAGATCGCGGCCGTCTGCGACCTGTCACCCGCGCTGGCTGCTGGCGTCGGCGCGTACTATGGCGTGCCCGGGCGCTTCACTGACTGGCGTGAGATGCTCGCCGAGGCGCCGATGGACGCCGTGCTCGTCCTGACCGGCGGTTCCCACGCGCCGCGGGCGATCGCCGCGGCGAAGGCCGGGCTGCACGTCCTGGTCGAAAAACCGATGTGCTTCACGGTCCGCGAAGCCGACGAGATGATCGCGGCGGCCGAGGCTGCCGGGGTGGTGCTCATGGTCGGCTACATGAAACGCTTCGACCCGGCCTATCTCTATGCTCAGCAGCTCATGCCCGCCATGCGCGACCGCGTCAGGTACGTTCAAATCAACACCCTTCACCCGCCGATCCAGGCACACCTGGCCCACCACCGCATCCAGCAGAGCGACGACGTGCCAGCCGCCGCGCTTGCTCAGCTCCGGGCGGAGTCTCAGGCGCTCATCGACGAGGCGCTCGGCGCCGACCACCACCCGTGGCTGGATCGGGCGTTCCCGGACTTCATCCTCGGCAGCATGGTGCACGACCTGAACGCCCTCCGTGGCCTCCTCGGCGAACCCGCGGAGGTCCTCTACACCGACCTCTGGGATGGCGGCGACTGCATCACAGCCATCCTCCGCTATGAGCCCGACGTCCGTGTCCAGTACTCCTGGACCTTCCTGCGTGATGTCCGGCACTACGACGAGACCCTCAGCTTCTACGGGACGGGCGCCAGGCTGCACGTGAAGTTCCCCTCTCCCTTCCTTATGAACGAGCCCACGCTCATCGTCACCGAGGGCATGGAGCATGATGTCGCCTGGGAGCGAACGGCGACCGTCTCTTACGCAGAGGCGTTCAAAGAGGAGCTCCGCCACTTCTACGACTGCGTCACGACGGGCCAGCGGCCGCGTACTGATGGCCTGGACGGCCGACGCGACGTCGAGCTGCTCCGGGACATCACCCTCGCCTGGCGCGACGCCCGCGGCAATGGAGCCGGAGCATGAAGATCGGTCTCTTCACCGACGGCCTCGCTCATCTCCCGTTCGCCGCGGCGCTCGACTTCGCGACTGCTCGGGGCATCTCCGCCGTGGAGATCGGCACCGGGAACTACTCGCCGGCGCCACACTGCGACCTGAGCACGCTCCTGACCGACCACCACGCGCGAGAGGCGTTCCACACTGCTCTAGCGGACCGCGGCCTCGAGCTCTCAGCGCTGAACTGCAGCGGCAACGTGCTCCATCCCGATCCTTCAGTCAGCGGGCCATCGCAAGGAGTCTTCCGAGACACCGTCCTGCTGGCCAGTCTTCTCGGCCTGGACAGAATCGTCACGATGTCCGGCTGCCCCGGCGCACCCGACGGGAGCCGCCTGCCGCAGTGGGTGACCCTCAAGTGGCCGCCGGAGATGGCTCGGCTGCTCAACTGGCAGTGGGACGACGTGATCCTGCCCTTCTGGCGCGAACAGGCGGAGTTCGCCCGCTCGCATGGTGTGAGACGCATCGCGCTCGAAATCCATCCTGGGATGGCCGTCTACAACCCGCCGACCCTGCTGCGTCTGCGGCGAGAGATCGGCCCGACAATCGGGGCGAACTTCGATCCGAGCCGCTTCTTCTGGCAGGGCATGGACCCCAGTTCGGTGGCGCTCGAGCTTTCCGGGTGCGTCTTCCACTCGCACGCCAAAGACACGTTCGTCGATCGACGTGCCGTCGAGATGTCGGGCGTGCTCAACGCCGAATGGCCCGAGGCGAGCGGCCCAGTGAGCTGGTGGTTCACCACCATGGGCTACGGCCACGACGCGCTCTTCTGGAAGTCCTTCTACTACAACCTCTACCGAGGCGGGTACGACGACGTGCTCAGCATCGAGTACGAAGACCCGCATCTGTCCGCCGAGGTCAGCATTACGAAAGCCGCTCAGTTTCTCGGCCAGGTCATGGTCTAACCACGACCCGTCTCCCGACCGACGGCGCGGCCCGCTACCCGAGCGGCCGCTTGCTCGGCACGCCATCGCGGCGTGGGTAGCGCTCCGCTGACGGCCTGACCTTCTCGATCACGACCAGTCCGCGACCGCTGTCCTCCGGGCCGAGCAACACCGGAACCACTGGACGCGCCTCGCCTCCAAGCTCGTGAATGGCGACCGCCGCGGCGTGAAGCTCCAGGGCGAGGTCGCCGCGACGCGGCGCCACGAGCCGCCCGCCCGGCCGCACGAACGGCAGGCACAGCTCGACCAGCGCGGGGAGCGGCGCCAGGGCGCGAGCCACGGCGATCAGATATCGCTCACGATGGGCCGGGTCGCGCGCCGCGACCTCAGCGCGCGCGGTCACGACCCGCGCGTCCGAGAGACGCAGCGTCGAGACGACATGCTCCAGGAAGCGGGTCTTCTTCCGCGCGGATTCGAGCAAAGTGAGGTGGAGTGATGGCCGAGCCAACTTCAACGGCAGCCCGGGAAACCCTCCTCCGGAGCCCACGTCGATGACCGGCCCGTTGGGCGTCCGGGCCAGCAGATCGTCCATCGCCAGCAAGCAGGACAGAGAGTCCAGGAAGTGTCGCTGCTCGACTGCGCACGGCTCAACGATCGCCGTGAGGTTGACCTTCTCGTTCCAGCGGCGCAGCTCCGCGGCCAGCCGGTCGAACGCGACGACGGTGGGATCGTCCAGCACGGCACCGAACCGCGCGGCCTTCCGCGCCCACTCCGACCCCATGAACCCTCCTGGCAGACTATAATCTGAGTTGAGAAGCGCCGGAGGTCTGCGACGGGAGCATGAGTATCGATCAGGAAACCACCAGCCTCTCTCAGGCCGTTGCATACTACCTGGCAACCCTGAAGATTGAGCAGCGCGGCACGGCGGGGCCGGAGCTATCCAGGTTCACGCGCTGGTATGGCGCGGAGCGGCCAATCAGGCAGATTTTCCCGGGCGACGTCGAGCGCTACCAGGAGCAGGTCGCCCAGAACGGCGGGGATCCGAACAAGCTCGAGCCGCTGCGGGCGTTCTTCTCCTACGCGCGCCAGAAGAAGCTCATTGAATACTCGCTCGCGGTCGCCGTACGCATTCGCCGGAAAACCGCCGGCTCGTCCATCGTCAACGAGGCCCCGGTTCGGCAGGCGGTGGAGATCACTCAGAACGGCTACGATCAACTCGTCTCCGAGCTGAACCACCTCGAGACTATCGAGCAGCCGCACGCCCGCGAAGAACTGCGGCGTGCCGCGGCCGACAAGGACTTCCGCGAGAACGCGCCGTACGACGCTGCTAAGGAGAAGCTCGCGGAGCTTCAGCGCCGGGTCAACGAGATCCGCGAGACGCTCGGCTTGGCGGTCATCGTCGGCGAGAACACCTCGAACGAACGGGCTGGTCTTGGCACGACGGTCATCATCTGGGATCTCGACGAGGACGAAGAGCTCGTCTACAAGCTCGTCGGCCCCGGAGAGATTGACGCCCGCAACGGCCGCATCTCGATCCAATCCCCGGTCGGCCGCGCGCTGAGCGACCGGCGCGTCGGCGAGATCGTCCAGGTGGACACCCCAGCCGGCACAGCCCAGTACAGGGTCGACAAGATCACTCGCTAGCCGGTGGTTTCTGGCACGTTTTCTGCCTCCCCCGCGCGACAGACGTGGCGTCTCGTCTCGCGGGGGAGGTTTGCTTGCCCAGAACCAAGGACCACGCCGTCATCCGCGAGTGGGTCGAATCCCAGGGTGGTGCACCCGCCCGTGTGCGTGGCACAAACGACCTGTTGCGCGTCAGCTTCGGTCGGAGTGAGAAGAATCTCGAGGTCATCTCCTGGGATGAGTTCTTCGTGGCCTTCGACCGGAACGACCTGACCTTCGTCTATCACAAGCGCGCGGACAGCACGCGCTTCGCCCGCTTCGCCCGCCGTTGAGCCCCGACACTCGGCGCTCGACAGGATCTCTCTCCTTCGGGGCTGGCCGGCGTTGTCGCGCGCCATCCGATCAGCATGACCCGGGTACCATTTCACCAGAATGATCCCCCAGGGCAGGTCCGCGTGCTCTCCCACAGAGGACCGGCTGTTGCCCCGGGACGCTCGGGAAACACGATGTATCAGCTCAGCGTCTACATTCACATAGTGAGCGCGATGGTGTGGGTCGGCGGGATGTTCTTCGTCGCGCTCATCGCCGTACCGGTCGCCCGCCAGCTTCCGCCCAACGAGCGGGGTGCGCTGCTGTCGGCGCTTGGCGTGAAGTTCAGGACCGTCGGCTGGGTCGCTATCGTGCTGCTGGTGGTCACCGGAATCACGAACGCCTCGTTCCGCGGCGTGACGCTCGAGTCGATCGGCAGCGGACAGGTGTTCCTCTCGTCGTTTGGCAGGCTGCTCGCAGCCAAGGTCGTCCTGGTAGCTGTCATGATCGTCATCAGCGCCATCCACGACTTCGTGATCGGACCTGCCAGCACGCGAGCGACCGAGCGAGCGTCCGAGGCAACGCTGGGCGAGGTCGAACGCCTTCGGCGGCAGGCGTCGTGGCTGGCACGGCTCAACGGACTGCTCGCCCTGGTCGTTGTCGGACTCGGTGTCCTCCTGGTTCGGGGCCTGCCCGCCAGCGGTGGATAGTCCGCGTTTGGCCCCGCCATCCAGTCTGCCCCGGGAGCGACCGACTTGTGTTGGAACGGCCGTTGTAGGGAC
>JADZDV010000605.1 GCA_020850915.1 Chloroflexota bacterium
CAGGCGGTCGCCTCCCGGCTCGTCGATTGCGAGGCGAAGCTGCTCGTCACCGCCGATGGCTTCTACCGGCGTGGCAACCTCGGTCCAATGAAGGAGACGGCCGACGAAGCGGCCGCGAGCGCGCCGTCGATCCAGAAGCTGCTCGTGGTCAACCGCACCGGCCGCGACGTGCCGTGGACCGCGGGGCGGGACGTCTGGTGGCACGCGATCGTCGATCGTCAGCCGGGCGCGGTCGAGCCGGTCGAGACCGACCCCGAGGAACCGATGATGGTGATCTACACCTCCGGCACGACTGGCAAGCCGAAGGGCGCCGTCCACTCCCACTTCGGCTTTCCGGTCAAAGGCGCCCAGGACATGGCGCACTGTTTTGACGTCGGTCCCGGCGACCGGGTCCTGTGGCCGACCGACATCGGCTGGATGATGGGGCCGTGGCTGATTGGCTGCACGCTCCTGCTCGGCGCGACGGCCGTGCTCTACGACGGCACGCCGGACTACCCCGCGCCCGACCGCCTCTGGGCGTTGATCGAGCGCCACCGCCCAACACACTTTGGCATTGCCCCGACCGCGATCCGCTCCCTGCTGCGGCTCGGCGAGGGGCCGGTCCGGCAGCATGATCTAAGCTCGCTCCGGGTCCTGGGCTCGACCGGCGAGGCGTGGAACCCGGCGCCCTGGCGGTGGTACTTCGAGGTCGTCGGCGGCGGCAAGCTGCCGGTCATCAACTACACGGGCGGCACGGAGGTCAGCGGCGGCATCATCTGCGGGAACCTGCTCACGCCGATCAAGCCCTGCGCGTTCGCCGGCCCGGTGCCCGGCATGGGGGCGGACGTCGTCGACGAGGCAGGGCGGCCGGTCCGGCAGCAGGTTGGCGAGCTGGTGCTGCGAACTCCCTCGGTGGGAATGACCCGCGGCTTCTGGCAGGACCCGCAGCGCTATCTCGATACCTATTGGTCGCGCTGGGACGGCGTCTGGTATCACGGCGACTTCGCGTACATCGACGCGGACGGCGCCTGGTACATCCTTGGTCGCTCGGACGACACGCTCAAGGTCGCCGGCAAGCGCGTCGGGCCGGCCGAGGTCGAGTCGGCCGCCGGGCTCCACGAAGCGGTCCTAGAGGCGGCCGCTGTCGGCGTGCCGGATGAGACCAAGGGCGAGGCGATCGCCGTCCTTGCCGTGCTCCGGTCGGGGTTCGAGCCGAGCGAGGGCAACCGGCAGGGCATCTCGGACGCGATCGCGCGTGAACTGGGCAAGGCGCTTCGACCGAAAACCGTCAAGTTCGTCGACGAGCTGCCGAAAACTCGGAATGCCAAGGTGCTGCGGCGGGTCGCGCGGGCCGTCCTGCTCGATCAGCCGACGGGCGACCTCTCCTCAATCGAAAACCCGAGCGCAATCGACGCGATCAAGCGGGCGCACTGACCCGGCGCCGTCGCCGCGAGCCGGGCGATCGCCAGCCGGCCGGGGTAGAGCCAGCCCGGTGACTTGCGCATAATCCAGCAGTCGGCAA